>NZ_JBKVWU010000002.1:0-70062 GCF_046972485.1 Hominilimicola sp. | reverse complement strand
TAATTACATATACATATAGTTTATAAAAACTGACGGTGTTTGTCAAGGCTATTCCGAAAAATATTGACGTTATAAGTATTATTTTTTTGAATTTTCGGAATATAAAAATTTTGGGGACAGAAAAGGTTATGTAAACTGTGAATGTGTTAATAAAGTTATCCACGCTGGGTGCATAACGCGTGGATAACTTTGATATTTACGGATAAATCGGGCATGAATTGCGTGGATAAGTACGTGGATAGAGTGGATATTAACACAGCTGTAACATTGTTGTAATGTAAATTATGCAAACCGCAATGTGAGCGTAATATTTGTGGCTTGACAGTGTGGGTGGAAAGTTATAAAATTATGGATATAATTTTTGTGGTGGCAATACTGATAAATGAAAGGAATAGGAATGAAAACAAAAACGACATATATATGCAGTGAATGTGGGTACAAATCACCGAAGTGGCTGGGAAAATGCCCAGGCTGTAACAGTTGGAACACCATACAGGAAACTGTTATTACGGAAAAGAAAACGTCTGCTACGCGTGCAATGTCTATAAGTAACGGCGGAAGTGTGCGTATGCCGAAAAAAATCGGTGATGTAAAAGTCGGATATGAAACACGTTACAAAACAGGTTTACAGGAGCTTGACAGAGTGCTTGGCGGCGGAATTGTACAGGGGGAATTAATACTTGTAGGCGGTGATCCGGGTATCGGTAAATCAACATTACTTTTGCAAATTTGCCAAAAAGCCGGTGAAGAAAGAAAAATTCTATATGTTTCGGGTGAGGAATCGGAGGGACAAATTAAAATTCGTGCTGAAAGATTGGGCGTTACAACGGAAAATCTTTATCTTGTTTCCGAAACAGATGTTGAAACGGTCATCGAATGTATAAACGAAATTAAACCCGACATTGTTATTATTGACTCAATTCAAACGATGAACAGACAGGATATTGCCTCTGCGGCAGGAAGTGTTCCGCAGGTAAGAGAGGCTACTAACGCTTTTATGCACATTGCAAAGTCACTCGGCATTTCTATGTTTATAGTCGGTCACGTTACAAAAGAGGGGGCAATCGCAGGTCCGAGAGTGCTTGAACATATGGTCGACTGTGTGCTTTATTTTGAGGGTGACAGACAGCTTTCGTTCAGAATTTTAAGAGCGGTTAAAAATCGTTTCGGTTCGACTAACGAAATCGGTGTATTTGAAATGTGTGACAGTGGTCTCAGAGAAGTCGAAAATCCGTCAATGATGCTTTTGGAGGGCAGAAATGTTGATATATCGGGCAGTGCGATTGTGTGTACGATGGAGGGCAGTCGTGGTGTTATGGCTGAAATTCAAGCACTCGTTACACCGACCGGATTCGGTAATCCGCGTCGTATGACAAATGGTATTGATGTTAATCGTGTGCTGTTGCTTATCGCGGTACTTGAAAAACGTGCAAGAATGAATTTGTCAAATTCAGACATTTATGTTAATGTTGCCGGCGGACTTCGTATTGATGAAACGGCGGTTGATTTGGGTATCTGTGCCGCTGTCGCGACAAGTCAGGCGGATATTCCTCTGCCGCCGGATATGATATTTATCGGTGAAGTCGGTCTTGGCGGTGAACTTAGAGGTGTTTCGCAGCTTGAAAAGCGTATTAATGAGGCGGCTAAACTGGGGTTTAAGTCGGCGATTGTGCCGAAACAATCGCTTAGAGGCGTGAAAATTCCAGATGGTTTTGCGGCTTACGGGATTAAGACGATTTCGGAAATGATTAATATGCTTAGAAGAAAATGACAGAAAAGCCACCCCTCAGTCGGCGTTGCCGACAGCTCCCCTCAAGGGGAGCCTTATAGGGCGGCCGATGACCGCCCCTACGAAGTAAGTGCAGTATGGCGGTGTGTAGGGGCGACCATTGGTCGCCCGCTTTGAATGAGATGCGGATTGTGTGAAAGTATGGGACGGTGTCACAATGCCCCGTGTTGTAGATAATAGATAAGAAAGAATAGAGGAAAATAATAGACAGAAAAGCCACCCCTCAGTCGGTGTTGCCGACAGCTCCCCTCAAGGGGAGCCTTACGGAAGATGGCGTATATTAAAAAGCCTCTCCTTGAGGAGAGGTGTCACGAAGTGACGGAGTGGTGGCTTGAGGTCATCAATCGCTATTTATGCGGAGAGTTGACAATTTTATTGTTTTATATTATAATTAATTAGATTAGAAAATGATGTTTTAAGGAGTTTTCGGGAAGTGGAAGAAAAGAGAACAGGCGGCGGAAAAGAATTTATATTTTCGCTTTTATGGGCTGTCATATTTATGATTTTAGGACAATATATAATTTTTATTTTGCCAAGCTACAAAATAATCGGTACGATAATAACGATACTTTTATTTTGTATATTGGGTTTCTTTGTCTTAACGCGTTATGCGGCGATATTTACTTACAGCATAAAAGACGATATTGTGCGCGTAAACCGTGCAATCGGTCACAGAAACAAAGAAGTTGAATTTTATATATCGGACGTGAAGTCTGTTACCAGACAAAAACCGCAAAAAACTCCGAAAACGATATACAATATGCGTGCGAGTGTATTTTCGCCTAAAAAGGTTTGGTATGTTGTTTACGAAAAGAACAGAATAGAAAATATGCTTGTTTTTGAGCCGTCGCAGAAAATGGTTGAAAAGATTAAGAGCAGAGCGAAAAACAGCAAAGCTTAAACATTTTGGAAGGAATGGTTTTATAATATGGTAAACGTGATAGGGGTACGATTTAAGCCGGCAGGCAAAACGTACTATTTTGATCCGCTTGATTTTGATATAAAACAAGGCGACAGTGTAATTGTCGAAACTTCAAGAGGTATTGAATACGGTGAGGTCGTTATGAGCAAAAAGGCTATTGATAACGACCAATTCAAGAAACCTTTAAAGGGTGTTATCCGTATCGCAACCGAAGAAGATACCGAAAGAAGCAAAAGGAATAGAGAGCTTGAAAAAGAGGCTTACAAGATATGTTTGGAGAAAATTCAAAATCACAAGCTTGAAATGAAGCTTGTCGAAGTTGAATACACATTTGACGGAAACAAGATTTTATTCTATTTTACCGCTGACGGAAGAATTGACTTCCGTGAACTTGTAAAAGACTTGGCTATGGTCTTTAAGACAAGAATTGAACTTCGTCAAATCGGCGTCAGAGATGAGGCGAAAACTCTCGGAAGTATCGGTGTATGCGGCAGAGGTTTATGTTGCAGTCAGTTCCTCGGTGAGTTCGCTCCGGTGTCTATAAAAATGGCAAAGGAACAGGGACTTTCACTTAATCCGACTAAAATTTCGGGCGCTTGCGGACGTCTTATGTGTTGTTTGAAATATGAACAGGATATATATGAGGAACTTTTAAAGGTTACACCGAAACAGGGTGCTATCGTAAAAACTCCCGAAGGTACGGGCAGTGTTGAATATGTCAGCTTACTTAAAGGTCTGGTTAAAGTTAAACTTGACGACGAAAACGAAAAAACTTTAAAAGAGTTTAACGTTGCGGACGTTAAAGTTCTCAAAAGAGGCAAAAACAACGAGCCTTCAGAGGAAGAAATCGGAGAGTAAAATATTTTGAAAAACTATTGAAGTATATCAATTTTCGTGTTATAATCATATCAGCAATATCAAATGAGGAGGTGTATTTCAATGGCATATAAGATTTCTGATGCTTGCATTTCATGCGGTGCTTGCGCTGCTGAATGTCCTGTAAGTGCAATCAGCGAGGGTGACGCTCAATACGTTATAGATGACGCTACTTGTATCGAATGTGGTGCATGTGCCGGTGTCTGTCCGGTAGGCGCTCCTGCACAAGCGTAATTAAAAATGAACTGAGAAGGTGTTGTATAAGAGAAATCTTTGCAACACCTTTTTACATTATATAAATTTATGGAGGGGTAAGGCTATGAAAAGAGTTACGCTTATAATAACTGCCGTTTTGACGGTTCTTATGCTTACGGCGTGTTCTTCAAATAAGGTGGTTTATGAAAGTAATACCGAAAGTCAAGGGGGTAACAAGGCTTGGACTGTTCTTATATATATGTGCGGCGGTGACGATGAATCCGTAAACGGTGATTATTCAAAAAAACTTGATGAAATTATGAATGTAAATTATTCGGACAATATAAATGTCATTGTGCAAACAGGCGGCAGCAGTAAGTGGCACACTAAGAATATATACAGCGATTATTGTCAGAGATTTAAAGCCGGTAAGAATAAACTTTATCTTGAGGATCAGTCTATGGCGGCGGATATGGGTGACTACAATACTCTTGCTAATTTTATATCGTGGGGCACGTCAAAGTATAAAGCAAACCATTATATGCTTATTTTATCAGGTGCAGGCGGCGGATTGATGAACGGTATGGCTTATGACGAGCTTAACGGCAACGACAGCCTTAATCTTGAAGAAATTTCATACGGAATCAGTGCGGCGGGCGTGAATTTTGATATGCTGTCTTTCGATTCGTCACTTATGGGAAGTCTTGAAATTGCGGCGGAGATGTCTATGTGTGCCGATTATATGACTGCACCGCAGGACGTTATCGGAAATGATGAATGGAATTATGAATATGTTTTACAGTATTTGTCCGACAATCCGTCAACTGATTCTCAAGGTATAGGTAAGGCAGTGTGTGACGGATATTATGCAAAGTGTGAAGAAAAAGGCACTGACAAAGACGCGGCAATGTCTTGCGTTGCTTTAGACAATATGTCTACGCTTAATCAGGCGTTTGACGGTATGGCAGGCGATATGCTTACCGCAACGGACAGCCTTTTAAATTATGTCAATCTTTCAAAGGCGATAAGCGGTGTACAGCTTTACGGCGGTGCAACGGTTGATGAGGGATTTTCAAATTCTGTTGATTTAGGCGATATGGCGGTTAAAACAAGTGAATTTGTCGGAAACACGTCGGACGTGCTTATTAACACGTTAAATGAAACCGTTTTATACAGAGTGTGCGGTGAGAGAAAATCTAATTCAACAGGTCTTGCACTATATTATCCGCTTTGGGAAAACAATGACGAACTTCAAGAGTATATGGAGATTTCAAACAGTGTTAAATATAAAGAATTTCTACGCAAGATATGTACCCAGTGCAATGTAGAAGATTCCTCAAATACAGAAGATTTTAATTCTTCTTGGGCGTGGAATACATATAATCAAGATATGCAGACTATGGAATATAAGACTATTTTGGACGGCAATTCATATGAACTGAATATTCTCGGCAATATGGATATGTTCAAAAGTGTGGATATAAACGTGTATAAGGCGGATAAAAAGAGCGGAAACTATACATATATAGGTAAATACAGCGATTTGGACGGTGACTGGGAAGCAGGTATTTTTAAAGATAATTTTAACGGCAAAATGCTTAGATTATGTGGTAAAAATATATCGGTTAATCTTGTCGGAAAATATGACGGTTACGAGATTTATTCGACTCCGATTATATTAAACGGCAAAAGAAGCAATGTTCGCATTATGCACGATACCGAAAAAGACAGTTACAAAATTATCGGTGCTTGGGGCGGTCTTGATTCGACAAACGGCAGAGCATATACGAATTTAAAAAAGATTGGTTTCTTTGATAAAATAACTCCTATTCTTACGGTATATGACGTGGAACACAACTCAAACGACAATATAACAGGTTCATGGACTTTAAAAATGTTCGGCGGTGTGAAAAAAGCAAATATTTCAGACGGAGCTTATATTTTTGAATACGAACTTACTGACATATACGGTTTGAAACGACGCGGTACTGCGGTTAAAGCGAATGCGGGCGGCGGAAACATCAGATTTGAATAAAGAGGGTTTAACAATGGGTTATACAGAAAATTTAATCGATTTTATCGGAAAAAGTACGGATTGTTACCATGCGGTCAAAACTGCAAAGGACAGGCTTGACGAAAACGGTTTTACGGAACTTCTTGAGGGTGACAAGTGGGATGTACAAAGCGGCGGTAAATATTACGTTATACGAAATTCGTCATCAATAATTGCGTTTGAAATGCCGAAAAAAGATTTCGGTGCGTTTATGATTTGTGCCTCTCATACCGATTCGCCGTCATTCAAGCTAAAGCCTGATTTTGAAATAAATGCGGACGGTTGTATAAAGTTGAGTGTTGAGGGTTACGGCGGTATGATAATGTCGTCGTGGCTTGACAGACCGCTGTCGATAAGCGGAAGAATTGTTACGGCAAAGAACGGTAAGGTTGAAACGAAACTTGTCAATATAGACAGGGATTTGCTTGTTATTCCGTCACTTGCAATTCATATGAGCAGAGATATTAATAAGGGTTATGAATTTAATATAAGACGTGATATGTGTCCGATAGCGTCGGAGAAAAACGGCAGAATTGAGGATATTATTGCAGAAAATGTCGGAGTAGATAAAGAGGAAATATTGGGTTTTGATTTGTCGCTTTACAATCGTATGCGCGGTACTGTTTTGGGCGCGGACGGAGAATATTTTTCCGCACCGCGAATTGATGATTTACAGTGTATGTACAGTACACTTGAGGGATTTTTAAATTCCGAAAGTGATGATAATGTAACTGTTTTCGCCGCGTTTGACAATGAAGAAGTCGGCAGCGGTACAAAGCAAGGTGCTAAATCGTCATTTTTGCGTGATGTGCTTGAAAGAATTTGCAATAATTCGGAAACGTACAAAAGAGCCGTTGCTAAAAGCTTTATGTTATCGTGCGACAATGCTCATGCGGTGCATCCGAATTTTGCGGACAAGTCGGACGGTACAAACCGTGTGTATATGAACGGCGGTATTGTGATTAAGTACAATGCAAATCAAAGATACACCACTGACGCGGTATCGGAGGCGGTTGTTAAGTATGTGTGCAAAAATGCAGGTGTGCCGTATCAGATGTATGCAAACAGAAGTGATATTCCGGGCGGTTCAACGCTTGGAAATCTTTCAAATGAAAAGGTTTCGCTGAATACCGCAGACATCGGTCTTGCACAGCTTGCCATGCACTCGTCATACGAAACGGCGGGAAGTCGTGACACGGAATATATGGTGAAAATGATAAAAGAATTTTATAAAACGGAAATTGTGCTTTTAATGTTGTATTCAGCTTGACATAGCACAGGATATTTTATATAATAAATAAGATAAGTTAGTATAAAAACAAAGGAGAATAGATAAATTATGAAATCAATGGGCGTAAATGAGATTCGTGAAAAGTTTCTTAGCTTTTTTGAATCAAAAGGTTGTTTAAGACTTGGAAGTTTTCCGCTTATACCGAAGAATGACGCAAGTTTGTTACTTATAAATTCGGGTATGGCACCGATGAAACCTTGGTTCCAAAACCCTGAAACAGCACCTAAAAGACGAGTTACGACTTGTCAGAAATGTATCAGAACAGGTGATATTGAAAATGTCGGTAAGACTGCACGTCACGGCACTTTCTTTGAAATGCTCGGTAACTTCTCTTTCGGAGATTACTTTAAAAAAGAGGCAACTGCTTGGGCGTGGGAATTCTTCACTAAGGTTATGGAAATTCCGCAGGAACGTCTTTGGATTTCAGTGTATGAAGAAGATGACGAGGCAAGAGATATTTGGGTAAATGAAGTTGGCGTTGACCCTACTCACATCGTTAAGCTTGGTAAAGAGGACAACTTCTGGGAACACGGTACAGGTCCTTGCGGCCCTTGTTCGGAAATATATTTTGACCGCGGCGAAGAATATGGCTGCGGTGAGCCGGGCTGCGGTGTCGGCTGTGAATGTGACAGATTTATGGAAGTTTGGAACCTTGTATTTACGCAGTTCGACAAGGACGAGGACGGCAACTATAACCGTTTACCGAACCCTAACATTGATACGGGTATGGGTCTTGAAAGACTTGCCGTTGTTATGCAGGGTGTTGACAATCTTTTTGAGATTGACACTGTTCAAGACGTTATGAAACATATTTGCCGTATCGCAAATATTGAATATAAAAAGGACGATAAAAAAGACGTTTCTCTAAGAGTTATAACCGACCATATCAGAAGTACGGTTATGATGGTTTCGGACGGCGTTATTCCGTCAAACGAGGGCAGAGGTTACGTTCTTCGCCGTCTTTTAAGACGTGCCGCAAGACATGGCAAATTACTTGGTATAAACAAGCAGTTCTTGTTTGAAGTTGCAGATACTGTAATTGAATGTTCAAAGGGTGCTTATCCGGAACTTGATGAAAAGAGAGATTATATCAGAAACATAATCAAGAAAGAAGAAGAACGCTTTGACGCTACAATCGACAACGGACTTAACGTACTTAACGGATATATTGAGGCAGCTCAAAAAGAGGGCAGAAAAGAGCTTACCGGTAAAGAGGCATTTAAACTTCACGACACATATGGTTTTCCTGTTGACCTTACAATAGAAATGGCTGAAGAAAAAGGTCTTGAAGTTGATGTTGACGGATTTAACAAAGCTATGCAGGAACAAAAGGATACTGCAAGAGATGCTCGTGCAGAAGGTTCAAGCTGGGACGGCAACGAAACATTTGAATTTGAAAATGCAGAGCCGACTGTATTTGTCGGTTACGATACACTTGAAACAGACGCAAAAGTTGTCGGCATTGTTGTTGAGGACGAGGGCGTTTGTGATACAATAATCGAAAATCAAAAGGGATTTATCGTTACAGACAAAACTCCTTTCTATGCTGAAATGGGCGGTCAGGTAGGTGACATCGGTACTATCACAATAAACGGTAAGGCTGCAAATGTTGTTAATACAACAAAGACAGAGGACGGTTATTATCTTCACGAAACGGAAGTTCAGCTTACACCGATTAAGGTTGGCGATACGGTTACAATGTCTGTTGACAAGGTTCACAGAACAGACGTTTGCCGTAACCATACTGCAACTCATATTCTTGACAAGGCACTTCGTGATGTACTTGGTTCACACGTTGCACAAGCAGGTTCGCTTGTTGAAAGTGACAGACTTCGTTTTGACTTCTCTCACTTTGAGGCTATGACAACTGAACAGATCAAACAGGCTGAAGATATTGTTAATGAGAAAATTCTTGAAAGCATTGACGTGACTGTACAGGAATTGCCGATTGAAGAAGCTAAAAAGCTTGGCGCTATTGCATTGTTCGGAGAAAAGTACGGTGATGTTGTAAGAGTTGTTTCTGTCGGCGATTACAGTGTTGAATTCTGTGGCGGTACTCACCTTACAAATACTGCTCAATGCGGTTTGTTTAAGATTATTTCTGAAAGCGGTGTTGCGGCAGGTGTAAGACGTATTGAGGCTGTGACAGGTAAGGGTGTGCTTGAATATATCAATAACAGTGACAGACTTATTGAAAAGACTGCGGCTGCGTTAAAGATTAATCAAATTAATGAAATTGATCACAAGGCTGAAAGCGTTATGGCACAGTGCCGTGAGCTTGAAAAGGCTGTTGATTCGTTTAAGGAAAAAATGGCTGCCGCAAAGGCAAACAACATTATGACAGGTATTAAGCATATCGGCGAAATCAGCTTGATTACCGCACAGGTTGACGGTATGGGTGCTGATGAAATGAAGTCTATGGCTGATAAGATTAAGGCGGAAGTTCCGAACAGTGTTGCTGTTATGGGTGCTGAAACTGACGGTAAGATTACGTTTGTTGCTATGGCGTCAAAGGAGGCTGTTAAGCTGGGCGTTCATTGCGGTAAGATTATTAAGGATATTACGGCTGTTGCAGGCGGCCGCGGCGGCGGTAAGCCTGATATGGCGCAAGGCGGCGGCAGTGACGCGAGCAAGATTGATGACGCGTTGGCTAAGGTTGACGAAATCGTTGCGGAACAGATTAAGTAATTGAGAATAGCGTAAACGGTTTGGACTATTGTATTGTAGGGGCGACCATTGGTCGCCCGCAATGTTGAGGTATTAAAAGGGCGGCCGATGACCGCCCGTACGAAAGATATAATAGATAAGAGAGAAAAGATAATAGAGAATAGATATGAGTCACCACTCCGGCACTGCGTGCCACCTCTCCTTAAGGAGAGGCAAAAAGGCTCCCAAAGAGGGGAGTTGTCGGCAAAGCCGACTGAGGGGTGGTGTGAAATACAAAGGAGTGAATAAAATGGATTGTTTATTCTGCAAAATAATTGACGGAGAAATTCCGTCAAATAAGGTATATGAAGATGATATGATGTTAGCATTCCGTGACATCAATCCGCAAGCACCGGAGCACATTGTTATTGTGCCGAAGTGTCACATTGCAAGTGCGAATGAAATTAATGCGGAAAACGTAAAGTATGTTGCGGCTATATGGGAAAAGATACCGCAGATTGCGTCTGAATTGGGATTTGCCGAAAACGGTTACAGAGTTGTAAACAACTGTGGCGAGGACGGCGGTCAGACTGTTCCGCATTTACATTTTCACCTTATGGGCGGTAAGAAGTTTACGGACCTTTAATAAGAAAATTAAATCTGTCGGAAAAATACCGACACGATAGCAGAGGTCGAGAAATTAGTTCGGATTTTGTGAAAATGAACTCGTCGGCGTACATGGGTACGTTAGAGTTTATTTTCGCAAAAAGTGCACAGGCAAGCCGTATATCGAAGATAGGCTTGCCTGTTATTTTTTATAGCTATAAATTAAATTATAAAATATAAAAATAATATCTTGCACGTTCCGGACAATTTGTCGACAATCTGACTGCCGTTTTAAACGGCAGTTTTTTTTGTCAAAAAACGGTTTACTTTTGTATATCTTTATTATATAATAATATAATAGGATTAGTTTAATTAGGAGGAAATTAAGAATGGGAAAACTATTTGGAACGGACGGTATAAGAGGTATCGCCAACAAAGACCTTACTGCCGAATTGGCTTTTAAAACAGGTCAAAGCGGTGCATATGTGCTTACAAAACATTCTTCAAAAAGACCGAGAATACTTATTGGTAAAGATACAAGAAAATCAGGTGATATGCTTGAGGCGGCTCTTACTGCCGGACTTTGTTCGATGGGCGCAAAGGTTATTCCTTTGGGTGTAGTTCCTACACCGGCTGTTGCATATCTTACAAGATACTACAAGGCTGATGCAGGTGTTGTTATCTCTGCATCTCACAATCCATGCGAATACAACGGTATAAAGTTCTTTAACAGTGACGGATACAAGCTAAGTGACGGAATTGAAAACGAAATTGAAAGTTATATACTTGGTGAAAAGGCGATCGAAGAATTGCCTACTCACGGCAAAGTCGGTTATGTAAGTGCTAACCACAACGCTGTTGAGGATTATGTTGCGTTTGCTGTTTCTACGATTGACTGCCGTCTTGACGGTATGAAAATCGCTGTTGACTGTGCAAACGGTGCAAGTTATGAAACTGCTTTCAAAGCTCTTAACAAGCTTGGTGCAAACGTTGAGGCTATACACAACACTCCTGACGGTGTAAACATCAATCATATGTGCGGTTCTACTCATATGGAAAGTTTACAGGCTTACGTTACTTCAATCGGTGCGGACATCGGTATAGCTTTTGACGGTGACGCGGACAGAATGTTGGCTGTGGACGAAAACGGCAAGCTTATTGACGGTGACCAGATTATGGCGGCTTGTGCAAAGTTTATGCGTGATAACGGTACATTGAAGCAAAATACTCTTGTTGCAACGGTTATGAGTAATCTTGGCTTATTTATGGCAGGTGAAAAAATCGGTATCAACATTCCGCGAACAAAAGTAGGTGACAGATATGTACTTGAAGAAATGCTTGCAAAGGGTTACAATATCGGCGGTGAACAATCCGGTCACATCATTTTCCTTGACCACAACACAACAGGTGACGGTCTTGTAAGTGCTTTGCAATTCTTATCGGTACTTAAAAAGACAGGTATGAAAGCGTCTGAGGCGGCAAGCATTGTAACGGTTATGCCGCAAGTGCTTAGAAATGCCGTTGTAAAACTTGAAAATAAAAACAGTTATATGGAAAATGAAGAAATAGCTGCGGCTTGCAAGGCTCTTGAAGATGAATTTGCCGGCGAGGGCAGAGTCCTTATCAGACCTTCGGGTACTGAACCGCTTGTTCGTGTTATGATTGAGGGTAAGGACGAAGAATACATCACAAAGAAAGCTGAGGAACTTGCAGAACTTATTGAAAAAATCTTGGGATAAAAGTGGTTGTAAGAAATATGGATAAAATAATTTCACTAATGATAACTGCTGTTATGACTGTTACGTCGTGCAGTTTTAAAGGTGAAAATCCGCTTGACGGCAAAAGAATTGCATTTATTGGTGACAGTATCAGTTACGGCACTAATTGGCAAGGCGGTTACGGCAAGTTGATTGGGGAACAATATAATATGAATGTTACAAATGTCAGCAAGGGCGGTGCTACTCTTGCTGACAATGTGCATTGGTCGGAAAATTCAGACGGATACAGACCGTATATTACGGATATGCTCGATAACCTTGACGGCGATTATGAATATATCATTGCCGAGGGCGGTTTGAATGATTTTTGGGGCCATTCGGAACTTGGAGAAATTACAGACGGTTTCAGCGGTGATTTTGATGAAAACACAATGACCGGCGGTATGGAAAAAATGTTTTTTGAAATTAGAAATGATTTTCCTAACTCGAAAGTAGGGTTTGTTATTACACATGATCCGTTTACATATGACGCCGAAGGTAATTTTGAATCGTATTATGAGCATATAAAAGAAGTATGCGACAAGTGGGAGGTTTCGTATCTTGATTTGTATGCAAAAAATAATTCCGATACAGGTGTAAATGTGCGTGACGATGATATGCGCAAGTTGTATTTTGGAACAGAAAGTAAGCCTGACGGTGACGGTACTCATCCGAACGAACTCGGTTATCAGGCTATTTATGTTGAGCCGATGATACCTTGGCTGAAATCTTTATAAAATGGATAGGTGAATGATGAAGGATTTAATTATAAACGGAAGCAGACAGCTTGATATACCGCTTGATGATGTGCAAGTCGATAAACTTATGGAATATGCGCGTCTTTTGGTTGAGTGGAACGAAAAGATTAATCTTACTGCGATAACAGATGATGAGGGCATTGTAACGAAACATTTTCTTGACTCGCTGACCGCAATAAAGACTGGATATGTCAAGGGCAAAGTGATTGACGTCGGAACAGGTGCGGGTTTCCCCGGACTTGTGCTGAAAATCGCAAAGCCTGAAATTAAGCTGACTTTGCTTGACAGTCTTAACAAGCGAATTAACTTTTTAAAGGACGTTTGTGAAAAGGTTGATATAAATGATGTAGAATTTGTCCATTCGCGTGCGGAGGACGGCGGTAAAAACAGAGATTACAGAGGTAAGTTCGATACCGTTGTGTCGCGTGCGGTGGCTAATTTGACTGTGCTTTCGGAGTGGTGTATTCCGTTTTTGAAACAAGGCGGTTACTTCCTTGCTTTGAAAGGTCCGTTGGCAGAGCAGGAAGTAAAGGACGCTAAACGTGCCATAAAAATACTCGGCGGACAGATTGAGGACATTGTTGAGGCGGAAATTCCGCTCACCGAATTGAAACACAAGATAATAGTTATAAAAAAAGTAGGACAAACTCCGCTTAAATATCCGAGAAAACCGGGTATTGCAACAAAAACTCCTATCGGAACTTGTTATAATTTGGTGAAATAAAAAAATAAAATTGAATATTGTCGAATTATAATTGCAAAAAGTACTTGCAATATGGAAATATTATGCTATAATAGTAAATGTAAGGCAGATAGTATCAATACGGTACATTTCTAACAAGGTTTCCCCAAGGCCTTGTTCTACCCCCAAAATGTCTTACACCTTCCACCACCGAGGGTAAACAGCGATAATGTTGTTACATCAAGTGTAAACATCAATGCCGAACATTATCGCTGGTTACTCTTTTTAATTTCAGTGAAATTAAAAAGAGCATGATTAAAATGTCCGTGCGAGAATTTCTTCGCGAGGCTAAGAAAACGCACATGGACAAACAAAGTGCTGATCTTCCGTCACCACGCTGATATGCAATGTGAGTTGAAGTGAGAAAGAGGTGACGAAAGGCACGTTGTTAGACTTTTAATTTCAAAATAAAATTAAGAATTTAAAAAAGAGCATGATTAAAATGTCCGTGCGAGAATTTCTTCGCGAGGCTCATAAAACGCACATGGACAAACAAAGTGCTGATCTTCCGTCACCACGCTGATATACAGTGTGAATTGAAGTGAGAAAGAGGTGACGAAAGGCACGTTGTTAGACTTTTAATTTCAAAATAAAATTAAGAATTTAAAAAGAGTAGTGATTTCACATTGTGTGTGGGATATATTTTTTTAACCATTCAGTGTAAAATAATGTAAAATAGCGTAGGAGAAATTTCCATGATTAGTTTCCTTAGAAAATCAACGGTACAAGATAAAATGCGGATTGTATCACTTCCGCTTTATATGATAGCACCAAATCCTAATCAGCCGAGAAAATATTTTGAACCGCAAGCTATGGAGGAATTGAAAAATTCTATAATGGAATACGGTTTAATTCAGCCGGTAACAGTACGCAGGCGCAGCGGTGAATACGAGCTTGTAGCAGGTGAAAGACGTTTTCGTGCTGCACAAATGGCGGGACTTGACGAAATACCGGCGGTTATAATTGAGGCTGACAATGATAAATCGGCAATTTTGGCTTTACTTGAAAATTTGCAGAGAGAGGATTTATCGTTTTTTGAGATAGCGGAAAGTTATAAAAGTCTTATTCGTGAACAGGGACTTACACAAACGGAGTTGGCTTTGAAAGTCGGAAAAAGTCAAGCATCGGTTGCAAACAAAATACGATTATTAAAACTACCTCCGCTTGTGAAAAAATTAATAAGAGATTACGACCTTACGGAACGTCACGCGAGAGCTTTGCTGTTGCTTAACAATGAAGAAAAACAGCTTGAGGCCGTCAAACTTATTTGCCGTGACAATATGAATGTTACACAAGCAGAAGAACTTGTACGCACCATGAATATTCCGAAACCGAAACCTATCAATGACCTTCGCATAACAACTGCAAAAGATGTTAAAGTATTCAAAAACACCGTAAAACGTGCGGTTGATTTGATGAAAAAAAGCGGCATAGACGCAAGAATCGAAGAAAATTCTTTTGAATGGGGAACGGAATACATAATTAAAATAAAAAAGACTGACAAAAAATAAATGTTTACATTACCTCCTTTGCGGTATATAATAAGCAAAAGGAGGTTTTTTAGTGTGGAAAAATCAATAAAACTTGTTGCATTTGATATGGACGGAACTGTTTTGGACAGTAAACTGCGTTTGCCGAAAGGTCTGTTTGAAATGATTGAATCACATCCCAATGTGAAATTTGTTGTCGCAAGCGGCAGGCAGTATTACAGTCTTTTGAATATATTTAATCCGATTAAGGATAAATTGATTTTTATTTCTGAAAACGGCGGAATTATAATGGAAAAGGACAAGGTTATTCATATTATGCCCGTTCCTGACGCTAAGGCATTGGAAGTACTTGATTTGGTGAGTGAGGACAAAGGTATTTATCCTGTGCTTGGGTGCGAAAAGACATCTTATATAGAAAACCCGCCTGAATATGTTATGAACGATGTCGCACAATATAATGTGCGTTTGGAAACTGTTGATGACATAAAATCGGTGGTGGGCAAGGATAATATTTTAAATCTTGCGCTTTACTGCCACAAAAGAGCAAAGGATAATATACTTCCCAAACTCGCGGATATAAGCGGTGATTTGAAAGCTGTTTTATCGGCGGAAAGTTGGGTTGATGTTATTAATGCAAATGTAAATAAGGGCAACGCAATTAAGGTTATTCAGGAAATTTACGGTATTTCGCCCGAAGAATGTGTTGCGTTCGGTGATTATATGAATGATTATGAAATGCTCCAAAATTGCGGCGAAAGTTACGCCATGGAAAATGCACACGATGAAATTAAAAAAGTTGCAAAATACATCGCACCGTCAAATGATGATGAGGGTGTAATGCAGGTATTAAAGAAAATATTGTGATGAAACTAAAAAATCCGTCATTTGACGGATTTTTTGCGTACAAATAAAAGGTATGTATAAAATACCTTTTATTTGATTAAAGCGTTTTAATATATGTTTTTGCAAACTCCTCTAATAGTTCGTCACGTTCTATTTTAACAATCAGACCTCTTGCACCGTTATAGCTTGTTATGTAGGTCGGGTCGCCTGAAAGGATATATCCTACTATTTGGCTGATAGGATCATAGCCTTTGATTTTCAGTGCCTCATATACTTTGGCAACTATTTCTCTGACTTCCTTTTCCTTATCAAACTCAAGGTTGATTTTCATTGTTTCGTTAAATTCCATGATATTCACCCTTTCTGCTAAAAATAGCATATCATTTATTTATAGCATAGTACAAATACAATAAAATTGCAAGTGCTTTAGCTAAAATTTTATAATAAATTAATATTTATACATTATTTAATCGAGTTCAAACAGATTGTCAACGTTATTGACAGGTCCGACTGCTGAAATACACATAGTCGAACTGTCGAGAACTCTGTCTATTATTTCCGCAACCGAATCGGCATTTACTGCGTCGATTTTTTTCAGTGCTTCTTCCTGCGTGTATATCGGTTTATTCAAAAGCAATGAGCGACCTGCACCTTGCATTCTTGCGCCTGTGCTTTCGCTTGAAAGTATATAATTACCTTTAAGCTGTTCTTTTGCTTTTGTGATTTCTGCCGATGTCAGCTTATTGCGTTTAATCGTATTGATTTCTTTTGAAATAAGATGTGCGACTTCGCCAAGACTCTCGGGACTCATTCCGGCAGAAATATCAAATACACCCGTATTGATATACGCACTGTGTCCCGCACTTATCGAATACACCAAACCACGCTGTTCGCGTATGTTTTGGAACAATCTTGACGACATTCCGCTGCCGAACACGTTGTTAAACACAAGCAGACTGTACACCGATTCGTCCATAACATCAATGCCCTTGAACGTTGCGACAAGCTGGACTTGTTCAATATCTTTTTCTTTTACGATATTATTCTTGCTTATATAAGGTGCGTCAGGAAGATACGGTTTTGTGTCAAGCATTTTTTTTGTACCGAAATACTTTTCAAGAAGTTCAAAAAACGTATCGTCAAAATTTCCTGATACTGATATTATAGTATTCGCACTTGTATAATGATTATTCATATAGTTTCTCATTATATCCGGCGTTATGCTGTCAAGACTTTCATATGTGCCGAGAATCGTTCTGCCCATAGGTGTGTCGCCCCATGCGGCATATGACGAAAGGTCATACACAAGATCCTCCGGACTGTCCTCATACATATGGATTTCTTCTTTTATAACCTGTCTTTCAAGTGCCATATCATCAGGTGAAAGACTCGGATTATAAAGCATATCCGAAAGAATTTCAAGTGCAATCGGAATATGCGAATCAAGTGTTTTTGTATAAAAACAAGTATATTCACGCGAAGTAAATGCGTCAAGTTGACCGCCGACCGAATCTATTTCGTGTGCAATTTGTGCCGCAGAGCGATTTTTCGTTCCCTTAAAAAGCATATGCTCGATAAAATGAGAAATTCCGTTTACTTCTTTATTTTCATATCGTGAGCCGTTGCCTACCCATACTCCGATTGAGATTGACTTTAGGTAATCAATCTTTTCGGCAACTACTTTTATACCGTTTGAAAGTGTTTTATATTGATACAATATTATACTCCTTTATCATATATATTATTAGACGTAAATTTATACTGATTTGTTCCAAATTCGACTAAAATTTTCGCTTTATCTCGCGTACCAAGCCGAATACACGAATACGTGTAACATCTTCGTTTTCAAAACGTCTGACAGGGTACATTGGGTTTATGGAGTGAAGTTCGATAAAATCAGGTCCGTATACGATTTTCTTTACAACGCCGTCCTCTTCATCTATCATAACAACCGCATAACTGCCACTGTCAACTGATGACTGACATCTGACAAGCACAAGGTCGCCCTCCATAAAAAGCGGATACATACTGTCACCGACAACACGGAGAAAAACGAACGGTTCGTCACCGCGAACGTCATTTTTATTGACAGGTTCGTAATCTGTGATATTCGTTTCGGCAAAGCAGCTCAGACCTGCCGCAACTCTGCCGATTATCGGAATATTTACATAGTTTGACGTATCGGCTATTTCAACGTTATTCGGCATATCCTCCCAGCCGAGAAGATATTCGGGGGAAGTATCAAGACATTGTGCAAGCTTTATAAGCGAGTCGCGTTTTATATTTTTTACTGTCCCTTTTTCGTATTTTTGGATTGCCGCTTTTTGCACACCGATTTTTGCTCCAAGCTCCTCCTGGGTTAAATTATGCTCTTTTCTGAGCATTTTAATTCTTTCGCCCGTAGTCATTTTAATCACCAAAATCTTTCTAATCATATTTCGTAACTGATTATATAGTATCATATTTTGAAACTTTTTGCAAGCATTGTACATAAAAGTATCTAAAAAGTAAACAAAATGTTGTTAAAAGTATCCTAAAAAGAAATTTATGCTTGACAAAAGTATCTTAATGAGATATAATAACAGTGTCTTAAAGAGATAGCCAAGCGATTGGCATATATTTTTTAACAATAAAGTATCTTAAAAAGATAGAAAGGAGTGCTTATGATTTATTCAAATGATGACCCAATGGCAATTTTGGCAATGGAAATTGCAAGGACGGATAATTACGGTGATTATGACTCGTATGACGGAGAAACGGTATGTCCCGTATGCGGTGCTTTTGAACCGGAACATTACTATATCAATGATGATGAAGAATGTATCGGCTGCAGTGAATGTGTCAGAAAGTCGGACGTTATGTATTGATGAAAAATCAATATTAAATGAAAAAGAGGGTGATTAAATTGTGCATTGCAAATGAAGGGGAAATTCTTGAATTTCTAACGTACATAATGCGTCGCGAAGATGAGGAAATTCGTATGGCGGATTCATTTAAAGCGGCGGAGCTTTTGGGTAAGCATTACGGAATGTTCGGAGGCAAGAGCGAAAGCGGAGGCGGTGATGTTATAATCGTCGATAATATCGAAAAAGCCGAACAAATCAAGGAGCGGAAAAATGCAGTGCAGTCTTGACAGGCTGATAGCGCCGTCTTTCTACAAGGTGCATAACTCTATTGAAGATTATACGCATTTTTGGCTTTGCGGTGGTCGTGGGTCGACTAAATCAAGTTTTGTGAGTGTTGAAATTATACTCGGTATTATGAAAAATGCCGATACAAATGCGGTTGTACTGCGTAAGGTCGGTGCTTACTTAAAAGACAGCGTATTCTCTCAGCTTGAATGGGCGATTGAAAAGCTCGGCGTATCGGATATGTGGGATATAAAGGCGAGTGTGCCGGAAATGGTCTACAAAAAAACAGGTCAGAAAATACTGTTTCGCGGTGCGGACAAGGTGCAGAAATTGAAATCCACAAAGGTTACGTATGGATATATTCGATATATTTGGTATGAGGAGTTAGACGAGTTTTGCGGTATGAAAGAAATCCGTTCGATAAATCAGTCGATGATGCGCGGCGGTGAAAAATTTACCGTGTTTTATTCGTACAATCCTCCGCAAAACCGACGCAGTTGGGTAAACCGTGAGGCACTCAAAAAGCGTGACGATATGCTTGTGCATAAGAGTACGTATCTTGATGTACCGAAAAACTGGTTGGGAGAACAATTTTTTTTGGAAGCGAAGTATCTTAAAAAGCTACATATTAATCAGTATAATCACGAATATCTCGGCGAAGTGACGGGAACAGGCGGTGAAATTTTTGATAATCTTGAAGTTGTAAAACTTAGCGATGAGGAAGTAAAAAGTTTCGACAATATTAAATGCGGTGTCGATTTCGGTTTCGCGGCAGATCCGTTTGTGTATGTGGTGTGTTTTTATCACAACAATAAGTTGTTTATCTTTGACGAAATTTACGCGAAAGGGATGACAAATCACAATGCGGCTGAAAAGATTTTTGAAAAAGGGTTTGCTAATAAATTGATTGTATGCGACAGTGCTGAGCCGAAAAGTATCAATGATTTGCGAATGTTCGGTTTGCGTGTCCGCGGTGCAAGGAAAGGTCCGGACAGTATCGAGTACGGTATCAGATTTTTGCAGAGTCTTGAAAAAATCGTGATTGATCCCGAAAGGTGTCCGAATGTTGCAAGAGAATTTTCGGAATATGAGCTTGAACGCGATACGGACGGTGAATTTAAGTCGGTTTATCCCGACAAGAACAATCACACCATTGATGCGGTACGTTATGCACTTGAGGACGAAATCACAAAGAAAAAAGCGAGGGTAATTAAAAGGAGTGAACTTGATTTATGATAATTGACGAGGATATTTTAAAGGACGGTATAGACGAGGTATTGCTTGCTAAGCTGATTGGGAAACATTCGCTTGAACAGGAGCGATACGAAAAACTTTACAACTATTATATCGGCAAACACGCAATTTGTGAACGCAAACGTTCAAGCGACAATATCGCGAACAACAAAATTGTGTGCAATCACGCGAAGTATATCGTGGATATTGCAAAAAGCTATCTTGTAGGCAATCCTGTGGCGTACAGCTGTTCTGACGGATACGATATTGAGGCGGTTAAAAATTGCTTTGCCGTTCAGGATATGCCGAGTTTGGACGCGGAATTTGAAAAGACAATGAGCATTTTCGGTAAAGCTTATGAATTGGTTTATGCGGACGAGCAATCACAGCCGAAAAGTGTATGCTTGCCGCCGAGCAACACGTTTATTGTGTACGGTGCGGGCGTTGGCGAAATTCCGCTGTACGGCATACATTATTACAAAAAGCGTGACATTGACGGCACGGTTACAGGTGTTTGCTGTATTGTGTGTGACAGGGAGATGATTTATACATATGAAAACACTGCGGACAGTTTTTTGCATATGACTATGACAAATTCTCAGCACCACTATTTCGGTAAAATGCCTATGGTGGAGTATCGCAACAATGAAGAAAAGCAAGGTGATTTTGAACAGATGATTCCGCTGATTGATGCTTACAATATTTTGGAGTCGGACAGAGTTAACGACAAGGAACAGTTTGTTGACGCATTCTTATTCCTTACCGGTATCGACCTTGACAGTGAGCAGGCGAAGAAACTTAAGGAAGAACGCATTTTGATGGAATATGAGGGTGCGGCGGCTCAATATCTTTCAAAGGTTATGTCCGAAAGCGATATTGAAGTGTTAAAGGACAGTCTGAAAAGCGATATTCACAGATTTTCTATGATTCCCGATTTATCAGACCAGACGTTCGGTACAAATTTATCGGGTGTCGCGATTAAGTATAAGCTTATGGGTTTTGAGCAGCACGTCAGAAACAAGGAGCGATACTTTACGAAGGCTTTAAAACAGAGATTTGAATTGTATGTTAATTTTCTGTCGTTAAAAGGTGCTATGGAGTATGTGCCTATACATCGCATTGATGTTGTGTTTACGAGAAATTTGCCTGTTAATGAGTTGGAGATTTCACAGATGGTAAACAACTTAGTCGGTATTGCATCAAGCGAAACTCTTTTATCACAGCTTTCATTTGTGGGCGATCCGAAAGAAGAGGCACAGCTTGCCGCAAAAGAAAAAATGCTTGGCGAAAAATTAAAATATGTACAGGAATAATTCAAGAATAAAAAACATAGTGATTTATTTTAATGTAAAGAAAGGAAAAAAGTATGGACGAAAAGAAGAAACAGGGGACACTAAACGGTGACACGAAAAACGAAAACGGGGGACACAAAAACGATGAACTGAAAAATCTCATTGCAGGCTATGTTGCGGAGGCGATTAAAAACGAAAAAGCAACTTGGGAAAAAGATTTTTCAGACAGAATCGTATCGGAAAGAGAGGACGCCGCGAAGATGGCTACAATGTCGGCAGAGGACAGAGCAAAGGCTGAAATGGACAAAAGACAAAAGGATTTTGAAAATGAAAGACAGCAGTATGTATCCGAAAGAGCCGAATTTGAGGCGGCAAAGGAATTGGCGGCTCAAAATCTGCCTGTGAATTTCGCAAGAATGGTCGCAGATGCAGACAAGGACATTATGGCGGAAAATATCGAGCGATTTAAAGCAGAATATATGAAAGCAATCGAAAGCGGTTTATCCGAAAGATTAAAGGGTGTTCCGCCGAAAATTTCAAGAGAAAAAGAAAATTTAACAGACCCGTTTTTAAGCGGTTTGGGAATGTAATAAATAACGTGATTATGAAAGGATGAATACAATGGCTATAAATTATGCAAGTAAGTATGCTCAAAAAATTGATGAAAAATTCGCAAGGGAGTCTATGACTTCGGCGGCGGTAAACAATGATTACGACTTTGTCGGTGTTAAGACGGTAAACGTATATTCAGTGCCTACCGCAGAGATGAACGACTATTCGGTATCAGGCACAAGCAGATACGGTACACCGCAGGAAATCGAAAACACTGTACAGGAAATGACTATGACGCGTGACAGAAGTTTCACGTTCACTATTGACAGAGGGACATATAACGATACTCAAATGTCAAATGCGGCAGGTGCGGCACTTCAAAGACAAATCAGAGAAGTGGTTGTGCCTGAAATCGACAAGTACCGTTTTGGAAAAATTTGCGAAGGGGCAAAAACTACCGTTACAGGTAAGGTGACAAAGGCAAATGCTTATGACGCATTTTTGACTGGTGCAACAACTCTTATTGAAAATAATGTTCCGCTTGTCGGAAGTTGTGCATTTGTATCAAGTGATTTTTACAAGAACATCAAGGAGGATTCAAGCTTTATCAGAAACGGCGATATGTCGCAGGAAATTTTGATTAAAGGTCAAGTCGGAACGATTGACGGTATTCCGCTTATCGTTGTGCCGAAGTCTTACTTCCCTGAAAACGTTGAATTTATTATCACAAATCAAGCCGCAACGACTTCTCCGGTTAAATTGTCGGAATACAAAATCCACGATAATCCGCCGGGAATCAACGGCTGGCTGGTTGAAGGCAGAGTGTATTATGACGCATTTGTGCTTGAAAATAAAAAGAGTGCGATTTATGTGTTTAAAACTGCCGAATAAGAATAGGTCAGAAAGGCTGTGTTGAAAATGGGGGACACTAAAAATGAAATTCTTGACGCGGTGAAATTACTGCTCGGAATTAAAGACAATGATAAGGACGATGTTCTTATGCTTTTGATTGAGGATACTGTTAATTCTGTGCTGGCATACTGTCGTATTGATGTTCTGCCAAGACAGATTGTAAGCTTTATTCCGACGTTTACGGTCAAGAGATATACGGCAAATCAAAACGGCGGTGTTAAGTCGGTTACGGAGGGTGAAAGAAAGGTCGAATACTCTGACGACAACTATGATTATTTGAAAGAATATGCAATACGTCTAAAGCCGTTTGTCAGCAGAAAAGTTAAAGTGCCGTCGGAGGTGATTGCCGATGATAAATCCGTTTGAACGATTTTATGACACCGAAATCGAGGTGTACGAAGTCGGTGAAAATACATATGAAAAAAAGGGTGAAAAAACACTTTTGGGGAGTGTTGTGTGTGATATTCAGCCATATGAAAATGAACTCGAAAACCGTATATACGGTTTGACCGAAAATAAAAAATATAAAGTGTTCTGTGACAAAACAGACCTTATAAAAATAGGCAGATATGCTAAATTCGGTGACGAATTTTTTGAGATTATAAAGGCTGAATGGTGGAATTTCGGTATGACGGCGATGATGCGGAGTGAGAAAAATGCAGATTGATATTAATTATGATAACGGACTTTCGGATATTGCAAATAATATAGAAAATAATTTTGCGGATATAATCGGTCAGGGTGCTCAAACGGTATGTGAAAGTGCAAAAAGTCTTTGCCATGTCGATACGGGACGGCTGCAATCGTCAATTAATGTACAGCCCGGCGGAAATACGGCGGTTATATCGGCTGATACGGAATATGCGGTATTTGTTGAATTCGGTACGTCGAAAATGGCGGCACAGCCGTATCTTGTGCCGGCACTTTTATCAAACACGCAAGCAATATTGTCTGCAATCGCAGAGGCGATAAAGGGGTGATTATATGATTGATATTAATGCGGAGGCTGAAAAGTCACTCAGTGATGTTAAATGCAAGGCAGTATTTCAATATCCGAAAAATTTTAATAATCTGCCGATTATAAGTTATTATACGGTGACGGAGTGCGGCGGATTTTATGCCGACAATGACGAGAGTATTCAAGACGGGCATATTCAAATTGACATATGGGCGGAAATTCCGAAAGAATGCAGTGATTTGGCGGCAGAGGTCAATGAAGTAATGACAAAGGACAGTTGGGTGAGGGAGATGTCTATGGACGTTCCTGAAAATGATAAAAAAATATATCATAAGACAATGAGATTTCAGAAGTATTTTACGTTATAAAAATATATCTCTTTAAGACAAAATATGAAAAAACGGAGGAAAAATTATGAACAAGAAACCTTTACCTACAATAGGTGTGGACAAGTATACTTTTTTTAAAGTGAATGAGGACAGCGTTAGCGGAACGGAATACGGAGAAGCGTATAATTTGAAAGGAACGGTTGAAATTGCACCGACCGACAGCGGCGGCAGTGATGTTTTTGATGCGGACAACGGTGCGTATGAGGCGTCAAGCTATATCGAAAAATTGGGACACGATATAACAAATGCCGATATTCCGCCGGAGGTTGACGCAATGTGGCGTGGATTGACACGCAAAAACGGTGTGGTTGAAGTCGGAAACGATGTTAAAACAGTATATTTCGGTGTGGCATGGAGAATTTTGAAGTCCGACGGCTCGTACCGTTATGTAAGATACTACAAGGGTTCATACAGTTTTGCATCAAACGTAGGGGGAAAGACAAAGCCGTCAAGCGGAAGTATCGACAAGCAAACCGCTAAGGCAACATACACGGCGGTACAACGTGATTTTGACAACAATTATTATGCGTATTTTGATGAAAGCGATTTGCCGTCAAATATCACAAGAGATGAATTTGAAAACAAGTGGTTTACGGATATGAATTACTATCCGCAGACGGTATAAGGAGAAAATTATGCAACATACATTAACATTTGTAAAAGATAAGGTTAAATACGTTTCAAAGCCGTTTGACTTTGAGGCGATGTGCATTATTAATGACGCACATAATGATGAAAATAAGAAAGGTCCGCTCAGCATTTGCAGAGATGCACTTGACCATATGTTTGAGGGTACGGACGCAACTCAGGATATTATCGATTCCGTTGACGTGAACGAACGTGCAAAGATGTGTCTTGCACTTTGGGGGTTTTACGTTGACGCTCTTTCTTCAAAAAACGAGTAACGTCAGGCGGCAGCGGGGTGCTTAGGGACATCTATACGATGTTCCTAACGTACCACCACATACTGCCTGACGAAGTTGGCAGACAAAATCCGTGGGTACTGTTTAAAATGCTTGACGGATTGAATGAAGATACAGAGGGTTACGATAACGAACATTTGAGAATGTTTTACGGAGAGGAGGTATAGTTATGGCAGAGGCGGCTAATTTATCGGTCAGCATAACGGGTGACGCGTCTGGACTTATAAATGCTTTGGCAACGGCACAAAATGCACTTGCTACACTTAATTCATCGGCAGGTAAAATAATGAGTGAATTTGACGGCAAAAACGCAAAAATCAATATTACCGCAGTTGACAATACCGCAAGCGGTGTGAGTTCGGCAAGAGCAAGTATAAACAGTTTGAAGGACAGAACAGTCAATGTTACTGTTAAGTACAATGTGCAGGGAATGCCGAAACTGGCAGACGGAACACAATATGCAAAAAGCGGTTTGGCGGTTGTAAATGATGAAAGGGGCGTAAGTGATCCGCGTGAGCTTATCGAGCATAACGGGCGACTTATGATGTTTAGCGGACGTGATGTGGTTGTTCCGCTGTCGCAAGGCGACAAGGTTTATACGGCTGACGAAACAAAGGCGATAATGAACGGTATGGGTATTCCGCATTATGCGTCCGGCAAAAACAATGAAATGTTTGAAATTAAAAAGGCTGATTTAAACCATTACAAAAAAACAAACGATGTATCTCCGACGGAGGAATTAAGGCTTTGGAATGAATTGATGGAGCAATTCGGTTATGACAGCGAGGTTGTGAAAGAAATTCAAGAGGAGATTTTCGCGTCGCAGAAGAAAATCTGGAAAGAAGAAAAAAAGGCGAGTGAAACCGCACTTTCAAACTACAAAAAACATTCCGACGCTTGGATTAAATATCAGGTGCAAGTGAATGATATGGGTGTTGACGAGCAGATTGAATCGTACAAAAGACAGCTTTACAACTATAATGCTATGGTATCGGAAATGGTTACGTCAACCGCATATTCGGCAGAGGAAATTAAAGAAATTTGGGAGGATTTCTATGAGTACAAAGCCGATGTTGATTTGAAAATCGGCAAGCTTGAGAATGAAAAGAATTATGCCGTTTATGAGAAGTGGAAAAGTGACGCGAAGAATTGGAAAAATATCCGCGATACATATGATGATTGGGACGAAACAGGCGACAGTCATATTCAGTTTTACGAACGCAGTATCGAACGTATTCAGGAAATGTATGACGGCGGTTTTGTAGGTTGGCAGGAATACAGTGACGATACTATGTATGCGGTTTTGAATTTGTATAATGCAAAAATCGAGGCAACGGACGCACTTCTTGATAAGCAAAAGGAATACATAAATAATCTGAAAGAACAGTTTTCAAGTGAAGAAAAGGCACTTGGCACGAAGTGGGAAGCTGAGGACAGGAACGAGTCGAAGTCCGAAATATCACACAAATTGAGCATATACAAAAATGCGGTTACTCAAAAAGGTATGGATACATACAAATCTTTGCAGGAGCAGATGAAAAAGATAAAACGTGAAGAGGAAATGTACAAATTACAAAAAACACATACCGCAACTTTAACAAGTCTTGAAAACAGCTATGACACCGTTGAGGCAAATAAGAAATATCTTCTTGCAACTATCGAAAAAAACGGAATAAATATAGAAAAAATCGTGAAAAGCGTGAATTTTGACGTAAAAAATATGCAAAGTGTGATTACATCGTTGTTCAATCAGACTATAAGTGCAATAAAGTCGATTAAGGTATCGTCAAATTCTTATTCTGACAACAGAAATATCAGCATAAGAGGAGACAGCCGTGATATATTGAACGCACTTCAAAACAGAGTCGGACTGGCTGTATCATACGGTAATTACAATTAAAGGGGGATTATATGAGGAATGGTTTTATATTTAAAGACCGTCATTCTTCCGATTTCGGTGTGACGGTGAGGACTAAATCAAGACCGATATTGCCGAGCGTAAAAGAGAATATTGTCGATTTGCCGTACCGTGACGGCGGATATGATTTTTCAAAAGCTAATCCTTTCGGACGTGAGTTTTATAATGACAGGATATTCACGGTTACGTTTAACATATATGCCGATAATCTTGCGGAAATGCAGAGGAATCTGTCTTTGCTTTCTCTGTGGCTTTGCGGTGAGGGTGAGCTGATTTTTGATGATATGCCATTTTCAAAATGGCGGGGGAAAGTGTCGGACGAGGTTATATATATGCCTGAATACAGCGGTCGTAAGGCGGTTATGGAGGTGTCGTTCAGGGCAGAACCGTTTTGTAAATGTATTTTTGATACGGAAGGCCCGGCTTTGGAAATGCCTTTTATGTTAGATGCAAATATACCTATTGATATTTCGTGTTTGTTTAAATTTAATATTTCCGGCAGCGGTGATATAAGTGTATACAATTTCGGTGACAGACCTGTAAGACCGATTGTAAAGCTTGGAGCGAGTGCAAGAAATGTAACGCTGTCTATGAACGGCAAATCGCTTACGTTTATGTCAAACGGTCAGACAACTATTGATTTTGAAAAACAAAATGTCAAAAATACAAGCGGAAATATATTGGTGTCGGGTGAGTTTTTTGAATTTCCGTCGGGAAGAAACAAACTTCATATCGTAAATTCAAACAGTCAAAATATGACGGCCGAAATTTCATATACACCGTATTTTATGTACGGTGAACATTTTGACGACTTGGAATGAGGTGACGGAAATGCTTAGAATATTACCGTATAACAGTGTTACGTTTGACAAGGGTATTGTAATCGGTGACGCGTATGATGTGCGTGTTACGTATGAAATAAACGGTGAACGCAGGCTTGATTTTTCGCACCCGATAAATGAAAAGTCGGAAATTATAAGTGAAAATAAAATCGTTGTATGCGAGGGTCAGGCATACAGAATTATAAAGGTGTCAAAAACAATCGGTGAAAAGAATTTTATTGCGGCGGAATGCAGTCACGTCTATAATGCGGACGCATCGAACATACATATTCAAAATATTCCCGATTTAATCGGAAAAACTCCGTCTTATGTTTTGGGGCAGATATTTAAAAATACGAAGTTTTCGATTATGACGGACAGTGAATTGACAAAAGTCGGATTGAAACGAGTTGATTACAGCGGTTTTAAGATTGATTTCTTTTCTATGGATAAGACCAATCCGTATGAGGCGGTTAAGGCTCTTATCGAAAACTGCGGTAAGGGCGAGATTTATGCCGACAATTACAAGATTGCCCTTGTGGAGCGTATAGGCGGTGAAAGCTGTTTAAGGCTTGACCTTTCAAAGAATATGAAAGATATTTCGATAGAAAGGGATATAACCGATATGGTGACGAAGTTGTACCCTTACGGAAAAGATGACGCACATATCGGAAGTGTGAACAGCGGAAAGCAGTATATTATAAGTGAAAACGCGGATATTTACGGTGTTCGTGAGGGGTATCGTGATTATACCGATTATATTGAACCGAGTAAAATATTAAGACGCGCACGGTGGGAGTTTGACAGTGAAAATGAGGAAAGAATTGACGTGCCTTGTGTTAATATAACAGGCGGATATGCCGATATTTCAAAGCTGGCGGATTATGCGGACGAGAAAATTAATATCGGTGATACGGTGACTGTAATCGACTGCGGAAACGAGATTAGAGAACGCGTCATAAGGCTTGAATATTATCCTTATCAAAGTGACGATACCGTTATATCTGTCGGCAGGGTAAAAAAGGATTTGTTTTTCTATCTTGAACAAATAGGAACTCTTGCAAAACGTTACAAAAAAGTATCGACAACAGGCGGTAAAGTCAAGGCAAAATCGGTAAGCGGTGTTATTTCACAGTCCGGAATGAAAATAAACGGTGAAAACGGTACGGTTTCGCTGTTATCTGATATTATTGAGGTGTCAACGGACGGTGACGTAAAAACGCAGATTGGCAATGTGAACGGTCAGTTTGTGTTTAATATTACGGACAACAACGGCAATTCGGCTGTGAATATTACGGACAAGGGCAATATGAATTTTAAGGGTGATTTTGAAACGGAAAAATTGAGTGTGGGGGATAATGTTATTACGCAGGACAGTAACGGTGTGTTGTGTATTAATGGGAAAAGGATATTGGTGGAAGGAGAATAAGAATGAAATTAGATTTTAATTTTGACGGAAAAACTTTGCTGAAAAAATGGTGGCAACAGGTGAAATCGAATTTTCAGACGGTGCAGGATGAATATAATACGTTAGAGGATAATTTGAGTGAAGAAATAAATCAACGTGTGAATTTAGGTAATGATTTGACTGATAAAATAACAAAGGAAACGTCGGACAGAAAGACGGCAGACAGTTCGATTGAGGGCAAAATTTCAACCGAAACATCGGACAGAAAGAAAGCGGACAGTTCGCTTGAAATCAAGATTTCAGACGAGGTAAATTCGCGTCAAGAGGCAGATGATGAATTGAGCGGTCGTATCGAATATGAAAAAATGGAGCGACAGGCAGATAATGAAGAAAACAAGTCAAGATTTTTTGAAAAAGCAGACAAAACCGAGTTGTACGGAAGGGAAAAGAATATTACGCATAAGATAACGCACAGTCTGAAAAAGGCTGATTTTATTATAAACATAAATTCAGGAAACGGAAACGGTACAGTAACGATAAACAGCTTACCTGTGCAGACTAAAATTTTTAGGGACGGACGTGCATATATACAAACAGCACCGATTTCTGCCTCGTTTTCGGCGGAAAAAGGTGAAGAGGGAGAAAAGTGGATTAATTTGTTATATGACAGCGATAACGGTACATTGGGCTTGGAGGTTACGGAACAGCCTGAATCGGGTAATGTTGCAAAGATGAATGTAACATATATGAAAGCGGAAGTTGCCGAAATATATGCGGGTATAATCAGATTTGAAGGATTGAACACACTTGACGCTCTCAAAACGAATAACAGAGATTCATTTGTTGGGGCGATAAATGAACTTGTAAGCGGAAAAGTCGGCGTGAATGATATTGTAAATGGTAAAGATGCAAGTTATCGTGTGACGGATTTGTTGAAGTGGGTGGCGGAGTTAAAAAAGCAAGCTGAAAATAAATAAAACGGAGGAGTAATTTATGGATAAGATTTTTAATTGGACAAGTACGGTTATCGGAATTGTGGGCGGATATTTCGCCGCAATTTTCGGTCGATGGGACAGTATTTTGTGGGCACTGCTGGTGATAATGGTGCTTGACTGTTTGACAGGTGTTATTAAAGCAATTTATACAAAAACAATGTCAAGTGAGATTGGGTTTAAAGGATTACTCAAAAAGATTACTATATTAATTATAGTAGCACTTTCAAATGTTCTCCAACAGATTACGGGTGATAATGTTGCAATTCGGGAAATAGTTATTATGTTTTACGTAGCGAATGAGGGTATAAGTGTGTTGGAAAATGTGGCGGTGATTTACCCGCGAATGCCGAAAGCAATAAAGGATATATTGCTCCAAATTCGTGACAGTAACAGTGCGGACAGTGAGTGAATATAATATATGGGGAGTGAGATATATGATAGTAGGAATAAATTGCGGACACACTGTCAGCGGTACAGTCGGCAGCGGTGCGGTCGGATTCCTTAACGAAAGCAACGAAACGCGCCGAGTCGGTTATAAAGTAATGGAGTATCTCAGGGCAAAAGGTGTTACGGTGGTTGATTGCACTGACGATTATTCTTCTACGGTAAGTGAAAATTTGAAAAAGATTGTGGATAAAGCGAATGCACAGCCGCTTGATTTGTTCGTTTCGATACACTTTAACAGCGGCGGCGGCAGAGGAACTGAGGTTTATACCTATAACGGAGAAGTTTTTAAACAAGCGGAGCTGGTATGTGAAAATATGGCGGAGCTTGGGTTTATAAACAGAGGTATAAAAAACGGCTCAAATTTGTATGTCATTCGCAGAAGTAATGCGAGGTCTATGCTTATAGAAGTGTGCTTTGTCGACACTAAATCGGACGCGGATTTATATAATGAAGTCGGTGCAGACAGAATTGCCGAGGCAATAAGTGACGCGATAGTCGACGAAAAAATGGAGGAGGAACTTACAATGTCACAATATGAAGAATTAAAACAAATGATTTCAGAACAGACTGCAAGAGTTGATGTTTTGCAGAATGAGGTTTACAAAATCGAAAATCCTATGATTTATAATTATATTGATGATAATATGCCCGACTGGGCAAAAGAGGCTGTTCGGTGGTGCGTGGATAACGGTATAATTGTCGGCACCGGCAGCGGATTGGGGCTTGATGATACAAAACTTTGGACCTGCGTAGTGATGTATCGTTTGTCAAAAACATTGAAATAATAAATACAGCTGCCGATAAATTTGTCGGCAGCTAAAAAAATAAACAAATCTTTATAAAAATCACTAAAATATCTTGACATATCTATGTAAAATAAGGTATAATAGATATTGTTGTACAAACAGTGTATAACTGAGTCCATCAAGTCCGTTTTTAGAATTGACTTGCCGGAGGGAGGGGAAACAATGTCTGAAGTAAGAGTAAAAGATAATGAATCATTAGATAGCGCACTTCGCAGATTCAAGCGTCAATGTGCTAAGTCAGGTGTCATGTCTGAAATCAGAAAGCGTGAGCACTATGAAAAGCCAAGCGTAAAGCGTAAAAAGAAATCAGAAGCTGCAAGAAAAAGAAAGTTCTAATTTTTAATTAGCAACATAAGGAGATGACGATAATGTCTTTAAAGGAAAAATTAGCAGAAGATCTAAAATCGTCAATGAAAAACAAAGACACTGTACGCAAAAATACAGTACAACTTGTCCGTACTGCAATATTGCAGGTTGAAAAGGACAACAAAGTAACTCTTGATGACGAGGATATTTTGGAGGTAATTGCAAAGCAATTAAAGCAACGCAAGGACTCTCTTCCTGAATATGAAAAGAGTGGCAGAGAGGATTTAATCTCTCAGTTAAAACAGGAAATGGAATGCTTGATGGAATATCTTCCTAAACAGCTTACAGAGGACGAGCTACGTCCTATTGTAGAAGAAGGCGTTAAAGCAGTAGGCGCAACCTCCATGAAAGACATGGGTAAGGTTATGGAATACGTTATGCCAAAAGTTAAGGGAAGAGCAGACGGAAAAGCAGTCAGCACGATTGCTAAAAGTTTGTTTAACTAAAAATATTACAGAGAGAGCTTCGGCTCTCTCTTATATTTCATTTTCGCTGGTGTAGCTCAGTTGGCAGAGCAACTGATTCGTAATCAGTAGGTCGGGGGTTCGACTCCCCCCATTAGCTCCAATCGGAACAGGTTATGCTTGTTTCGATTTTTTTGTGCAAACAAATCAAAAAGCACGCCTGTATCAGACGTGCTTTTTGTCTTTAAAGATTTTCTTTAAAATAATTTTCAAGAACATTTGCGGCTTCAGTTTCGTCGTTACCTTCAACTTTGACTGTAACGAAATCACCTTTACTGATGCCAAGACAAGTTATTGTAAAAAGTCTTTTTAAGTTTTCAATTCTCTGGTTATATTCAATGCTAATGTTCGACGTAAAATTTTGTGCTTTTTGTACGAGTTTGCCGGCACATCTGGCGTGAAGTCCGTGTTCACCTTGAATTGTATAAGAAAATTGTTTCATGGTAAAAACCTCCTATCCTTCGGAAATATCAATATGATTATTTCCAGATACGTTATTTCTATACCCTTCGGTATAAAAATAAATGCACAACTTTGTACATTGGCTACATTATATCACAGTCGATTGATTTGTCAACAAAATGAATAATAATACCATTAAATAGATAAAAAATCCGATTAATACGAAATGTTTTTTATGAAAAGTGAAAGAAAATATAACCATTAAATGTATTAATGGTTATATGTTTACAGGATATAATATAACAAAACATCAAAAATTTGTATATTTTGAGGATATATCCTTAATATATGTTAAATATTTTTCGACTTCAGACTGCGGAGAAAGGATTTTTACACCTGTTCCGAGCCCTGCAAGCCAACCGTAAAACTGTGAACTGATGTTTACATTTAATTTGGCAACGAACGTATTTTCGGTATTTGAGTTTAAAATAATATCCTTGCCGAACCTATCCATAACAACACCGATAAGGTTATTGTCAAATTCAATTTCGAGTGTATTTTCGTCACCTGCAAACATACCGAATGTTCTTTTTGAATAGTTTCCTATATCGAATTTGCTGAATTGGTCACCGCCGTCACGTTTTTCGGCGGTTATTGTTATGTTAAGCATTTTGTCTACGCGGTAATGGCGTATTTCTTTGCTATCATCATCAAAACCAATCAGATAGTAATTTTCATCGTCCCATATCAAAATATACGGACTTACGGTGTAATTTGCACCGTCCTTTTTCGGTTCAAGCTTTTTGGCAAGCGTCCATGAACAATATTTGAAAGTGATTTTAACATCTGAAGATATTGCGGAATGAAGTTTATCTATATTATAGTAGATACTCTCATTCATCGTCTTAATTCTGTTTGAAACAACGACTTGTCTTTGAAGCGTTTGAGCCTCATGACGGCTGGCAAGCTGTTCGATTTTGTGAATTAACTGATTTGATTTCTTTTCTGTAATGAATTTTGAAGATTGAACTGCGTCAACCAATAACTTCAATTCTGCAATTTCAAAATCTCTTGACGCGAGATAATATCCTTTCGGCTCACTTCTTCTGCTCAAAATATCGCAACCGAATAATTTAAGCCGTTCAATGTCATCATAAATGCTCTTGCGTTCGGCACTTATACCTTGCTTGGCAAGTGCCGAAATAATATCATTTGCGGACATTGCGTGATTTTCGTCTGTATTTTCCTTTAACATCTGCATTATGTACAGTAATTTCAGCTTTTGATTAAATGATTTCCCCATTGCAATCCCCCCAAGTGTAATATAATTTAATGATACCACAAGTTAATGAGTCTGTCGACAAAATGTCGACAGCTCCAAAAATCACATCTTGTGATGTAATTTTTGAGTGTTTTTAGAGAAAAAATCATAAAGTTCCTCCAAAGTCGAAACTTTAGATTTTAAGCCATTTCTGTCGCACAGGTCGCCAGAAATGATTATAAATTGAGGTTGCACCTCAAACACCCAAGAACAAAGTAGACAAAACCATAACGGTTTTGTCTACAATCTGAAATGCCTTTCTCAAAGAGAAAGGCATTTTGGTTTATAGTCCAAGTTGTTTTTTGCAATCTTCAAGAACTTTTTCGATAGTCTTTTCGGCTGTTTCAAAGCTTTCTGCGAATGTGCCGAGATACAACTTGATTTTCGGCTCTGTTCCCGACGGTCTTACGATAAAGTAAGTCTTTTCGTCTGAAAGGTTGTACTTCAATACGTTTGACTTAGGCAAACCTTTAAGAGGTGAAACATTGCCCTTTGTATCTTTAATTGTTTGTGACTGATAGTCGGTGTAAAGCACAACGTCCATACCTGCAACTTTTGTCGGAGGTGTTTGACGTAGATCTGTAAGTAACTGTGACATTTTTTCCATACCGTCTTTACCCGGCATTACGAATGAAACTGTCTTTTCTGAATAATATCCGTATTTCTTGTATATGTCCATAAGTGCTTCATAAAGTGACTTACCCTTTGTTTTGTAGTAAGCAGCCATTTCTGCAATAAGCATTGTCGCAACAACGCCGTCTTTGTCGCGTGCGTGAGTACCTACAAGATAACCGTAGCTTTCTTCAAATCCGATAAGATATGTATGGTCGCCTGTCTTGGCAAACTCTGTCATTTTTTCGCCTATGTACTTAAAGCCTGTAAGCACGTTCATAATTTCGATACCGTATGAATGAGCGATTGCGGCGGCAAGCTCTGTTGTAACGATTGTCTTGATAACAACGCCGTTTTCAGGCAGAGTGCCTTTGGCTTTCTTTGATGAAAGTATGTACTCAACAAGCAAAGCACCTGTTTGGTTGCCTGTAAGTGTTCTGTATATGCCGTCGGCGTCACGAACAACTATACCGACTCTGTCACAGTCGGGGTCTGTACCGATGATAACGTCAACGTCATTTTCCTTTGCCATTTTTATAGCAATTTCAAAACCTTCCTTGTCCTCCGGATTAGGTGACTTAACAGTCGGGAAATTACCGTCTTCTGTATCCTGTTCCTTAACGACAAGCACATTTTTAAAGCCCATACGATTAAGTATTGCCTTGATAGGTCTTGAGCCTGTGCCGTGGAAAGGTGTGTAGATAAGCTTGAATGTATCTGCAACTTCTGCTACTGCCTCGGGATTTTGCTGTTGTGTTTGAACAACGTCAAGGAATTTTTCGTCAAGGTCGCTGCTTACAATTTCAAGCAATCCTTTTTCTTTTGCCTCGTCAAGCGAAATAAACTTAACATCGTCAAATATATCGTAGCTGTCGATTGCGGTAACAACAACATCAGCCGCGTCCGGAGGAAGTTGTCCGCCGTCGGGACCGTATACCTTGTAACCGTTGTATTCTTTAGGGTTGTGGCTGGCGGTAATCATAACGCCGGCACTGCAGCCAAGTTCGCGAATACCGAATGAAACTTCCGGAACTGAATGAACGATAGGAAAAAGATAAGTCTTTACACCTGCACAAGTAAGAACCTTAGCTGTTTCTTCAGCAAATGTGCGTGAAAAATTACGTGTATCGTAACCGATAAGAACACCTGCTTTTGCGGCGTCCTCACCGTTTGAAAGAACGTATTTCGCAACACCTTGACTTGCACGTCTTACGTTATATATATTGATTCTGTTCGTACCCGCTCCGATGATACCTCTCATACCGGCTGTACCGAATTCAAGTTCACGATAAAATCTTTCTTCTATTTCTTTTTCGTTGTTTTCAATAGATTTAAGCTCTGCTTTTGTGTCATCATCAACCACGTCGCTTGTAAGCCAACGGTTGTAGGTTTCCTTGTATCCCATTGATAACTCCTCCTTAAAAATAATCTCATATTAATATTATATAATACTTTCTCAAAATTTTCAATTATGAATATGTAAAAATTAAAGAAAAGTTATCGTATAAATTGACAAAAAAAACGCAAAACTTGACGAAAAGTGTATTTTGTTATAGAATAGCAGTAATATGTATTAATAAGGAGGACACTTTTATGGCAGTAAAGGTGCATGAAACAGGTTACGGCAAATGGAAAGTGCCTGTGATAATCATAGCTGTTATAGTTGTTTTGAGTCTTGCGGGAACGGGCATACTATTAAGCGACAGCCTTGGTGTTTCAATAGAAGAAGGAAGTAAGAGAATAGAGGTTGCAGAAGGTGACGGTACGTCATCTGTTGCAAAACTGTTAAAGGACAATGGCATAATAAAGTATCCGCTTTTGTTTAAGGTGCAGTCAAAGCTCGGCGGATATGACGGTAATTTTCAGCCGGGTGCGGCAACGATTGATGACGGAATGAGTTACAGTGACATACTTAATCTTATAATAACGCCGAGCCGTGAGGCTGCGAAAATTACAATACCGGAGGGCTATGAAATCAAGCAGATTGCACAGAAACTTGATGAGGCAGGTATTGTAAGCTGGCAGGACTTTTATGCGGCTTTAAATCCCGACGATTATGATTATGCGTTCTTGAAAAACTTGCCTGAACGTGACGGGCGTATGGAGGGATATTTGTTCCCTGCAACGTATGAAATTCCGAACGGAATGTCGGCACACGATATTATCGACCTAATGCTTGCGGCATTTGACAATCAGTTTAAACCGGAGTATTATGAACGTGCGACAGAGCTTGGATTGACGGTTGATGAAGTTATAACTATGGCGTCAATCGTTGAACGTGAAACGGACAGCGGAACGGAAAGAGCAAAAGTTGCGGGAGTATTTTATAATAGAAGAAACTCAGGTATGAAGTTCCAGTCGTGTGCGACGGTACAGTATATTTTAGGTGAAAGAAAGCCTGTGCTTTCGATTGCCGACACGCAGATAGATTCACCGTATAACACATATATGTATGCGGGATTTCCGATAGGCCCTATATGCAATCCGGGAACGGAATGTATAGAGGCGGCACTTTATCCGGAGGAAACCGATGCGTATTACTTTGTACTTGGCAAGGACGGCTCACATATCTTCTCAAAGACATATGAAGAACACCTTGCGGCAATGCAGAGTACCGAACAAAATATTTCGGTCGATGACAGTGCGATTGAAAATCAAGACAGTTTAAAACAATAAAGAGGTTTGATAAATGATAGAATATGATAAAGACGCGATTGTTCCGCCGTATATAACGGAATATTTGCGTGCGAAAACAGTGCATAATGATGAATTTATGCACTCGCTTGAAAAATATGCGGAAGAAAACAGTGTTCCGATAGTAGAGCCTGAAACGGCAAGGTTTTTGTCGGTGATGTGCAGAACGGTTAAACCGAAAAAAATACTTGAAGTAGGTTGTGCGATTGGGTATTCTTCTATATTAATGGCACAGGCTACAGATGATGACTGCGAAATAGCAACACTTGAATGTAACGAAGATATGGTGCGCATTGCAAGGGAGAATATTAAAACTTCGGGATATGCGGAAAAAATATCTGTTATTGAGGCAGATGCAAAGGATTATCTTTCGTATATTGACGATGATGAAGTTTTTGATATGATATTTCTTGACGGTCCGAAAGCACATTATATTTATATGCTTGACGAGTGCGTGCGATTGCTGAAAAAAGGCGGTGTGCTTATTTCCGACAATGTGCTTTACAAGGGAATGACAGCGGACGATAACCACGTTGTGAGAAGAAAAATCACGATTGTAAAACGTCTTAGAAAATATATTGATATGCTTATGGAGCATAAGGAGCTTGAAACATCGCTTTTACCGCTTGGTGACGGTGTTACAATATCGGTAAAGAAATAATAAAGGGTAGGAATATATTATGAAGAAACCAGAACTTTTAGCTCCCGGCGGCAGCTTGGAGAAATTGAAAACAGCGATAGATTACGGTGCGGACGCGGTGTATATCGGCGGTGAAATGTTTTCGCTGCGTGTTGCGGCGGAAAATTTTTCAAAGGAAGATATGCAGGAAGGTATAAAGTACGCTCACGACAGAGGCAAAAAAGTGTACCTTACCGCAAATATTCTTCCGCATAATGATGATATTGAAGAATTTGAGGAGTTTGTCAAAGATATAAAGAATTACGGCTTTGACGCAGTGCTTGTGGCAGATTTGGGATTGTTTGATATGATGCAGGAACTTGCACCGGAAATACCTATTCATGTAAGTACACAGGCGAATAACATTAATTATCGCTCGGCAATAAAGTGGTACAAGATGGGTGCAACGCGTGTCGTGCTTGCAAGAGAAATGTCGTTTAAAGAAATTGCGGAATTTCAAAAGAAAATTCCTGAAGATTTGGAGCTTGAAGCATTTATACACGGCGCTATGTGTATATCATATTCGGGCAGATGCCTTTTGTCAAACTATATGACAGGACGTGACTCAAATATGGGTGCTTGCGCACATCCGTGCAGATGGAATTACAAACTTGTCGAGGAAACAAGACCGGGTGAATATATGGACGTGTTTGAAAACGAAAGAGGTACGTTTATATTTAATTCAAAGGACCTGTGTACAATCCGTCATATACCTGAGCTTGTGCAAAGCGGTATTGCGAGCCTTAAAATCGAGGGCAGAGTAAAAACTTCTTATTATGTTGCAACGGTTGTCGGGGCGTACAGACGTGAGATTGACAGATATTGTGCCGATCCCGAAAATTATGTGTTTAATGAAGCGGAATACGAAGAACTTTGCAAGGTCAGTCACAGACCGTATACAACAGGTTTTTATTTCGGCAAGCCGGATGAAAATTCACAGGTTTACACGTCAAGTTCGTATATCAGAGATTACGACCTTATCGGTATAGTCAAGTCGTATGACGCGGAAAACGGCATTGCAACGATTACACAGAGAAACCGTTTCTTTAAGGGTGACGAAATAGAGATAATTCAGCCTATGAAACCGTTTTTTGTACAGACGGTTGACAGTATGTGTGACGAAAACGGTAATGAAATCGAAGTTGCAAATCACGCGGAGCAGATAGTTAAGTTTAAAACGGCACAGCCTGTTTGCGAGGGTGCAATGCTTAGAAAGAAAAAGTAAAAAAACAGAGCAGATTTAATAAAAAAACTACTTTTTTTATTAATCTGCTTTTCTTTTTTGAGAGAATATGATAATATAATTTATAACGGCAAATTTGAGAGAGGAAATTTATAAAAAAGGAGAAGGTTTTATGAAAAACAATCTAAAAAAATTGCTTTGTGCGGCATTGTCAACGGCAATGATTGCGGGAAGTATCGTATTGCCTATGACGGCAAGTGCGGCAGATGATACCGCAAGTGTAACGCTTGACGGTAATACTGCAACAATTCATTCATCAAGTAACGCATATGCAATTATTGCTTCTTACGATTCTGATAGCAGTATATTGCAAAAACTTGATTGTAAGCAGGTGTCTGACGGAAGTACAATAGACGTACCTTCCGGTGCAAGAATAATGCTTTGGGATAGTTTGCAGAATATGCGTCCGCTACTTAGCGAGCCTGTAAATGTTCCGAGAAAAATGTGGAAGTTTGACTTTGGCGACAGCGATAATGTGGCTAACGGATATTATTCGGTAACAAAAGATACCGCATATTCAACAAACACCACAAAAACATCTGACGGTAAAAAATTTGGTTTGTTAGGTACTGACGAAAAGGCATATGAAGTCGGAACTTATATCGATGGTATAGATACACAAGAAGGACAGGTTGTTGTTGTAAATTCGGGTAAAAAGGATACGGTTACATCTGCAACAGACGATTTCTTGGGAGCTGTCGGCGGTGCTGACATAAAAGGCGAGCCTGCAATAGAGGGCGATTATCCTATTCGTTTCAGTATGGATGCGGAAAATGACCATTACTATAAAGTAAAAGTTTACGTTACCGGATTAGATCAGACAAAAGATGCTATTGCAACTGTATTTTCTGAAAGACGTCATCCGATTGTAACAGAAGAGAAGATTGCCGCAGGAGAAACAAAAGAAGTTGAATTTACTGCAACGCTTCAAAACGTATACATAAAAGGACGTGACGGAGCAAAAGATTTTACATATGCTGATGATATGTTGAATGTAGTGGCAGTTGGTGACAATGTTGCAATTTCGGCTATAGAAGTTGAAGAAGTTGAAGCGTGTCCTACTGTTTGGATGTATACAGATTCAACAGGTTGTGATTATGCTGCATTACAACCGTTCTTCCCGCTACAAAACTATGGCGGAACAGGTACATTCTTATCAAAATATTTGCCGACAGGAGTTGCAATATCCAATCAAGGTGACGGAGGTATAAATGCAACTGATTCTGCACACTGGACTGCGGCAAATGCAAACATCGGTAAAGGCGATTTTGTATATGTTCAATACGGACATAACCATAAGGATGACGGACCTTTGGGATATTTAAAAGCAATACCGAAGTATTATGAAAAAGCTCATTCGGTCGGAGCGACAACAATTTATGTAGGACCTATTGACCGTCATAACACAGACCAATTTGATGCAGAAACAAATACATGGAAATCAACACTTAACGGATTCAGTAAAGCTGCAAAATATTATACAGAAGTGCTTATAACAGGCGGAAAAACAGAAGCAGATAACTTTGTTGCTAAGGCAGCGTCAGACGGATTAGATGCGGGTTATGAGTATGCAGACACGGTTATTGCAAAGGGTATTACTGCAGCCGGAGCAAAGGATGTAGTATTTATTGACCTAAATCAACCTTGGCTTGATTGGATGAAAGCTGCCGGAGCAAAGGTAAAGGAAATACGCAGTTCTGAAGTTTATGAGAAAAATGCAGTTGACTACTATTTCCGTGGAGTACGAGGCGGCGGAATTGACGGTACTCACCCTAATGACGCTGGTGCCGATAACGGTGCATACTTATTTATGCAAGAAGCACTAAAACTTCAAGCTAACGAGGATCAGTCAGCGATTACAGAAGTAGAAGCAAATGCAATAAAACCTCTTGTAACAGGTATGAGAAGCACCGCAACACCGTATGAAGTTTCAGAAAATGTCGTAAAAGCAGGTCCTGCACCTAACAAGGCATATCCTGATGTATATGTTTCATTGCTACCTACAAAATATCCTACTACTATAAAAAATGTAGTATTTGCAGAAGACGGAACAATACAATCTGTTGATGTTTTGAAACATTCAGTATCTGAAAAGGATATGAGTGCATACGGTATCGTAGTTATTACTATTAAAAATTCAGACGGAACAGAAAAGGGTAAAATCTATGCAAATGCACAAGTTGATAACACTGTAAACGGAACACAAACAATTAAAGAATTCAGAACTTCAACAGACGGTCTTGTTCTCGCTGAAGGTGATACATACACTGCAGTAGTTTACAGAGCAAAAGATGCGGGTGGAGATGAAGGATTGATAGTTGATACAGATAATCCGGATACATATTCATCTGTATATGAACCTATGACAATAGAGAGTTCGATTATATTGGAAGACTTTAATTATGAAGGTAAAACTTATAGCGGTGATGAAGATTTGGCAGGGAACGGTAACTGGGTTGTTGCAGGTAGTGCTGTAAATACAGGAAAACTTGGTGCCGAAAGTGCAGATGATGTAATAAGCAGAAGATATGCAGAATTTGCATCGACAGGTAAGAAAGCCGATAACAGTTCAGACGGTTCATTCTATTCTTCAAAGAAATTTGATGCGGCAGACGATTCATCGGAAACAGTAATAGGCACAAGCGGAAAATACCTTATAGAAATGGATTTGTCATATGTTTCGGGCGGAAATCTTAATGTCGGCTTGGCAGACGGTGTAGTTGATAGAAATCCTGGAGGAAAGCAGTCAATCACACTATTTAACGTGGGAAGCAACGGCTCAATCAGTGCTAACGGTAAAGAAGTAGGCTCAATAAATAAGGGTAAATGGTCAACTGTAAGATATATTCTTGATATGGATAACGGAACAGGCACTATTCAAATAGATGGTTTCGATCCTGTCACATATGAATTTAGTAATTACAGTACATTTGGTACAGTTTCACCTACACAACTTACTTATTTCTTGCTATCGGCAAGTAAAGCGGCAGTTGATGTTAGAATATCTGATTTGAAGGTAGGTACTCTTGAACAAGAAGCTCTTCCTAAAAAGACAATTACAGTAGAATCAAGCGACAATACAATGGGAAGTGCTTATATAGGAGAAGCAGGAACTACTGAAAAAACAGTAGATATGAACGATATGGTGACTTTGACTGCGACTGCAAATGAAGGCTATGAACTTTTGGCTTGGCGTAAGGACGGCAGTAATGAAAACTTTGCGTTCACAAGTGAACTTACTGTAAGAGCACATGACACTGCGAAGTTTACGGCAGTATTTACAGTATCTGAACCGGATAAATACAATTATTTGTATCACGAAACATTCAAAACATTGACAACATCAATGTTGGCAGCAAACGGATGGGTTAGTGCAAATCAACAAGGTGCAATGACGGTTGAGTATGATGAAAATTCAAGTTTTGGTAATTATTTGAGATTTGGAGCAAATACCAGTTCAAGAGCCGGAGAGAAATCATTCGGAGAAACATATACATCTGATAATGGACTTGTATATGCAATGAATATTAAGTTTACAACCGCAAATACTGACCCAAATGAATTTGCTGTTCATTCGGGAAATATAACTTATAATGGTGGAAATAAAAATTATGGTTGTACAGGCGGATATGTTTTGTATTTAAATCAAGCAAAGGACGGTACAACCACAATAAACGGACAAACGACAACAATTCCAAATAATGAATGGATATCGGTAGTTGCAGTTTGCGATTTTACAACACACAAAGTAAATGTAGTGGCAAAATCGCTTGACTCAAGTAAGACTTATTTTGACGGTGAAGTTGATATGGCTGATACAGATGCAACGGGAATGTCGGGATTGTATTTTAAGTATGGTAAAAAGGCATATGGTTCTATATCGTTTGATAATATAGAAATATTCAGTGCAGACCAATACACAGAATAAAATTTAGCTCGCAAATGGAGTATCAAATAACCCACTAAAAAGACCGCGAAAAGCGGTCTTTTTTGGTAAAAATAATCTACAAAAATAAAAAATGTACAACTTGAATTTTGCATTTTGAATAAAAAATTATGTGCTTTTTTGTGCAATATTTTCATTCAAAGTTTCTTAATAATATTGCACATACAAAAAAAATATGATACAATATATACCATATAGATGGGTTGAGTTTGTGCAGATTTACTTAAATCGACATACGATACCTGTTAAATTAAACAAGACTTGGAAACAAGTTAAGGAAAGAAAGGGAGAGAAGAAATGAAAAGTAAAAAACTAATTTCATTACTTTGCGCCGCTGCTATGTCAGCATCTGCTTTCGCAGGCTTGACAGTAACAGCAAGCGCGGCAACAGATTTAGTCACTCTTGATGGCTCAACAGCAGATGGTTGGGTTGCTCCGGATGGAACAGATAAAGGTGACATTGTTCCGACAGTTACCATTGATGACGGTGAAACTGACCAATATTTAAAATTCCAAGGTAGCGGCGGCGGTAACCGTAAGTCGACATATTCTTTGGGTCAAACTATTTCAGGTCAATATACTATTGAGTATGATACAATGATGACTCGTGGTAATGGTATGAGCAGAATCATGCACTCAAACCAACTTGCATTTACAAATGATACAAGCACTAAGGATACAAGAGATGGTGCAGGTATTATAGATACAGTAAATGCACAACAAGGTACAAAGTATAATTCAGGTTCAGGTGCGTCAGTAGCTAACGCTGCTATGAAAACTGACCTTAGACCATATCTTACAGATAAATGGGTAATTAATGATGATTCAACATCAGAATTAGTAGCTTATCCTGAAAGTGCAGTCGAGGTTGCAGATACTAAATGGGTAAGAGTACAAGCTGCAGTTAATAATGATAAGACTACTGTAACAGTAATCGATAAGTCAGGTAATAAACTTGTTGACGGTGTAGAATATACAAACTCAACAAATGAAATTAATTCAATATATGTTTGCTCAAACAGAGGTGATGGTGGTAGTGGTATAGTTGCACTTGACAACTTACATATTTACCAAGGTGCTCCGGAAACACTTACAACAGATGGTCTTAGAGGTGATGCAACTGTTGTAGTTCCAACAGTTATGCCGGTTCCGGACGTTAAGACACAGGCTCCTGGCCTTTCAGCTCCAGATGGAGTTACACCGGTAGTTAATAATACTTTCAGCAAAGCACTTGCATCAACAGCAATGGGCGAAACTGCTACAACAATTACAGATGTAGACGGTCTATCTATTGCTATGGGTAATAGAACCGGCGGCGATACAGCAACAACTGTTTCAGTAGAAGATTGGGCAGCTGGCGATAAAGTTCTTACACTTGCAGGTGGTCCTTATTCAGGTGCCGGTAGAGGTCCTGTAGTTTCTGCTGCAAATACTTTGGCATTAGCAGACGGAAAATCATCTGTAATGACATTTACTGTTAATCTTTGCTCAAACAAGGCAGGCGGTGCCGGTAGACTTTATATTCTAAAGGATAACAGCCAAGCTGGTACTGACAAGAACGGTGCATACAACAATGTTATGGGTGTACTTACAACTGATGACACAGCCTCAAGCTACACAATCGGTAGCGGCAGCAATGTTATAACAATCGGTCAACAAGTTGAGGCTTATCAATGGTACAAAGTTGCAATTATAGTTTCAAGCGATAAATTTAGAATTTGGGTTGCAAAAGCTGATGAAGATTTCACAGAAAAACCACAAGTTGATTGCGACCACGTTGGAACAGGCAATACAGCATCATCAGTTTCAGAACTTCCATTGTTAGCAGTAACATCTGAAAAAGGTGGTTCTTACACAGGTTCAGTTGCAAGAATTGACAATATGCTAACATATTCAGGAATAGCTGATCAACCAAGAAAACTTCTTCCAACATCAGAGGCAGCTCCGACACCTGCTCCGATACCTGCAAAGGTTACAATGAGCGTTGATGAAACTGCAAATACAGTTACATTGACATCAGATAAGGATACAGATGCAGTTCTTGTTCAAGCATCATACAGAACTGATAATACATTGGATTCAGTTAAGAAAGTTGTTAATCTTGAACTAAAAGCTAACGAGGCTAAACTAGTTCCTGCAACAGATTTAGCTACATTCACAACGAATGATAAGATAATGGTTTGGGATAGTCTAAAGACTATGACACCGCTTGCTAATGCTTGTACAATAAAGAACGGTGCAGCGCAAGCAACAGCTAAGCCGGCTCCGACAGCTGAACCGACAGAAGCTCCGACAGAAGCTCCGACAGAAGCTCCGGCAGAAACTCCTGCAACAACAGATGCTCCGACAACTGAGCCGACAGAAGCTCCTGCAGAAACAGTTGCTCCGACAGATACACCGGCTCCAACAGCAACAGCTGTTCCTACTTATGCAGTATCAGGTACTGTAGACGCAGGTGTTAAATCTGTAACTCTTACAGATAAAGCAGAAGCTGAAAATACAATTACAGGTAAAATCGAAGATACAACTGTAACGTTTACAGGTGTTAAAGCCGGTACATATACAGTATCAGCTGTAGCTGCCAGCGGTAAGGATATTTATACAATTAAAGTTGGCGATACAGAAACTACAGAAGTAACAGTTACAGACGCTAATGTTACAAATCTTGCAGTTACTTCAAAAGATGAAGCTGTTCTTCCATATGCTGACGGAACAAACACATATGATACAGAAGGTGCTGCAAACAGCTTTGTTGATTACAGCAGAGTAACGGTAAGTATCGCAGATGGTGTTAACGGTAACACAACAAAAGTTCAGAATTTGAAAACCGGGAACGGTAGCTCAGGAGCTGGATACAATCCATATACTGTGGCTTTTCCTGCAAAAGGTGAGGCGGTTGCTACATCATTTGATATTTCTATACCAACAAGAAATGCATGGGTAAGTGTAAGAGGTACACAACCTGGAACTAATGATAGAAACAACAATGCAGCAGGTAGAATTTTTACAATCGGTGCTGAGGGTAGTGCTGTTATAAAAATTTATAGTGGTGCAGATGTTGTTGATGAAATTACAGGTACAGATATTATTACTAAATGGTATCACGTTGACGCAGTTGTAAATAATAAAACAAAGAAAGTTGCTATTAAGGTATATGACTATAAGGCAAATAACAACTATACAAAGGAAACAGCACTATATGATAAGACTGTTGACTTTAGAGATAACACCGTAGCAGGTGTTGTTGCTATGGATTATCATTCAAATACAGCAAACGCAAATATGCAAATTGATAATCTTTACATCAATGATCCGTCATATGTAACACCGATTAATGTTACAGCAACAGACGTAACTGTAGATAAAGCACAAGTTGTAAAAGACGATGTAATTACTATTACACCGACAGTTCCTGCAGGAAAGAAACTATCAGCTGTAAAGGTAAACGGAACAGCAGTTACAGCAGTAGATGGAAAATATACATACACAGTTACAGGTGAAGAAAGTGCTATTGCAGTTACAGCTGATTTTGTAAGAGCAGACGTTGATAATGTAGTTGTTTCAAGTACAAATACAGATGTACAGATTGGTCAAAAAGGTACATATAAAGCAACAGTATATGCTGACGCTGATAAGAAGATTGATATTACAAAAGATTCAGCTATTACATGGTCTGTTGAATCAGCAACAGAAGGTGTAAGCCTTGCTGATGGTACAGTAATGGCTCAAGACGGTACTCTTACGGTAGCTGCAGACCAAGCTGTGGGTAAGCTTACTGTTAAAGCAACAGCAGTAAAAGACATTGCAAGTTCAGATGATACTGATGCAAACAAAGTTGTAGGTACATTTGAAGTTAATGTTATTGCAGAGAAATCATTCCAAGTTGTAGCCGCTACAGTTGAAAATGGTAAAGTAGCATTTAAAGTAGGTGATACTGAAAATGCTACATCATTCAAAGAGAGCGAAACTCTTGAAATCGTTCCTACAGCTAATGCAGGTTATGAATTAGATTCTGTTTCTTACAAATTAACATCAGCAGAAGATGATACTTATACAACAGTTACAGCTACAGAGGGCAAGTATACAGTAGCAGGAAATGCTATTGCAGGCGACATTACTGTTAAGGTTACATTTAGAGCTATTAACTACACGATTACAAACAACACAGTTGCAGAAAACGGTAACTCAATCGCAATTAAAGTGGGTGATGCTGATGCAACAACTGCAACAATCGGTCAAACTGTAACAATAGTTCCGACTCTTGCAGCTAACTACAAAGTGTCAACACTTGAAGTTAAAAACGGTGATGCTGCTGTACAGGTAACAAATAATACATTTGTAATGCCGGCAGCTAACGTAACAGTAACAGCTACTTTTGCATCAGTTCCTGTTTTGGAAAGAGCACTTTCAATATATGACAATAACTTTGATGAAACTTCAGATTTTACAGCTGCTGGTGACGGTGCAAAAGTATTTAATCCTGGTGAAGTCGCTTCAAGAACAGACGGTAAAGTTATAGGTACAGGTGTCAGAACCCGCGGTGATTCAAGTCTTACATCACCATCACTTACAGCCGTTGAAAATTATCAAACAGCAGTAAATACTTATGATGTTCATAAGTTTAATGTATCTTTTGACTTTAACATTGAAGCTTGTGCTAGTGGCAAGAGCTCTAATATAGCATTGCTAGGTGGATCAAATGCAGGTACTTGGTTAAGTTCTGATAAACAGATATTAACAATAGCAGCTCCGGCAACTGGTAACGGAACTTTTGGTACAATTACAATTAATGGTAATGAAGTATCGCCATCAATAAAAGAAACAATTACTACATCAGATTTTAATTCTTTAAAAAGAGAGGCAACAGGTTGGGTAACACTTAACGCAACAGTTGATTTCTCAACAAAGAAGGTTACATATACATTGAAAAAGGGTGAGACAACAGTTGTAGAATCAACAACAGCTGATTTTGTAAACAAAGATACAACAGTATTAGACAGAGTATTTATAGCAGCAGGTAAATATTGTGGTGGTGTATTAATGGATAACCTAAAGATTGAGGCAGTTCAATAATTAAACAAAAAATAACTGATAAAAGAACGGTCGTATGACCGTTCTTTTTGCTTGACAAATTTAGCGTTGTGTGATAATATAATAAAAGAAATGGTAAACAAACCATGCTGCGTAGTAGAAATTGTAGAAAGAAATACTTTCTACGAAATAGTTACCTATTTGGTCGATAGGTAACTATTTTTTTATTATCACTATACAAAGCAGTAAAACCAAAGTTAAATAAACAATAGCTTCACTCATATGCACACCCCCTTTAAGGTGGTGTCAGCATGGTTTGCAACCATTTCAGAATGTTATTATATCATAGAGAAAAGAATTTGTCGATAAATGTAAATGATATGATAATCTCTTATAATAAAAATATGGAATTTTGCGTTTAAATAACAAATATTTCAAAAATATTTCGTATTTTGCGTTTAATGTGTAATCTATATGTAACAAAATTACGAAAATTACTTGCATTTATATACAATATATAGTATAATAGTTTAGATAGCAAAAAAGTAATTTCGGAGGGGTTTTATGTACTGCAAAAATTGTGGCAGACAACTGAAAGAGGGAACGCGTTTTTGTGACAGATGCGGTCAATCAGTAAGAAAAAACAACCAGAACAGCCAAACTACAAAACGCAAAGAAATCGAGGAACTGAAGGCTGAACGTCTTAATCGTAAACGTCGTTTACAAGAAAAAGAGGCAAAACAAGCCCGTAATAAAAAACGTAGAAAAAGTAAGGGAAGTGTTATGATTTTCATAATCGTAGCACTGCTTATCGCAATAGTAAGTGTGATTATCGGCTATAATATGATGGCTCCGAACGATAACGGATTAGGCACTGCTCCTACGTCAACAAATTCGCCTGCAAGTGCAACGAATACGCCGACAGATACAGCAAACAACGTATCATCAACATCATCGCCGTCAAATTCAGCAAGCAAAAACGGTTATTCAAAAATGACAATAAGCGGTGTGACGTGCGTTTATCCATCTACTTTTAATTCAAATCCGACAACAGGAAATCAAAAACTTAACTTGACCGATGCGCTTGGCGGTGCAACTATGACTGTTTCGCAAGAGGGGAAGAGCGGTGCTCCGTCTGACCTTATGCGTGACTATGCACGTCAAACGGGCGGCGAAGTTTCATATTCTCGTGCCGGTGACGATTGGTATGCAGTCACTGTGACAACAGATGATACTGTTTACCACAGAAAATGCGTATTGAAAAACGGAATTGCGGTATATTATGATTTCTCATATTCTTCAATGACATCAACAGCTCAAAAATATACTGAATATATTGACTATATGGACAGCAATTTCAAATAATTTAAGAAAGATATTTGATTGCAAAACATATTGACGCAATCAAAATTAAGCAAATCAATATTTTTAATATTTTAGATTTCGAGCGGACAGCCTTTGTTGGTTGTCCGTTTTTTTGTATTCGTTCGATGTAGCGACTGACTATTGTTTCCGCGTCTGCTATTGCTCTGCTTTCAAGTTTTGGATTATAGTCTTTGAGAATTATTATTGCTTGGCTCACATACGGTGATGAAAAATTATTTAAAATAACTACTTTCTTTGTCAATTCTTTCATTACTAATCTCCAATCATTTCAATTTGTTTTATTTCCATTATTTCCGACTATGAAAAAGTATATACCTGCTTTGTTTTTGTAACATTAATCAAAAATAAATGTAATAATATGTAAATATCGTGCATATAAATAGTAATATATGGGAAAAGTCGAGTAATATATTTATTCATATTGCAATATTTGAAATTATTTTGTAATAAAAACGTAATAAAAAGCTTGACAATGTAACAATTTTGTAGTATACTATGGGACAAGTAATGAAAGGGGTTTAACTTTTATGACTACACAAGAGATGACAAAACAAGAAATGATAATGAATTTGCGTGAAAAACGCGAAGAAAAGAAAAAAGCAAAATTGAAAGCAAAACACAGAAGATGTACGATTGCAATTATTACGCTTGTGGCAATGATGACGGTAATATTCGGTACTGTATACAGCGCATCGGCGAAGGAAATCACAATTACGGAAATAAACGAATTTGCGGGAACAAATGAAACAAAAACTGTAAAAACAAGAAGTGAAAGCGTTGAGGGTGCTCTTGAAGAACATGGCGTGAATGTTTCGGATACCGATAAGATTAACGTTTCAACAGAAAAGCCTGTTGAGGATAATGAAAATATTGTTATCAAGCGTGGTAAGCGTGTTACAATTAAAGTCGGTGAATCGGAAGAAGTTGTAACAGTAACAAAGGCGGACGTTAAGGACGCACTTGTTGAGGCAGGATATATTCCGGGTGAATATGACCAAATTTCAGCCAACGGCGACACTGTTGCAAGCAGTGACACAATCCAGCTTGTATCGGTGAGCCATACAGACGAAACCGAAACGGAAGTAATTCCTAAAGGTGTTGAATATGTTGATGATGCGACTTTGATCAAGGGACAGGAAAAAGTCGTTGACGAAGGACAAGACGGTGTGAAAACAATCACTTACAAGGTTACATACCAAGATGGTCAAGAGGCGACAAGAGAGGTGATAGACGAACAAGTTACAACTGAAATGCGTAACAAGGTTATTGCAAACGGTACAATGGAGCCGACTCCTGCACCTAAAAATACAACGGTTAAAGATACTTTTGCAGCGAAATCAACAGTAAGCGATGACGGCGGTACTGTAAACGGATATAAATATAAGAAGAAAATCACAATGACTGCTACAGCTTATTCGACTTCACCGTCAGAAAACGGCGGTTATACGGTTTCTGCAATGGGTAATCCGCTTGGATATGGTATAGTTGCAGTTGACCCGAGCGTCGTTCCATTGGGCTCAAAAGTGTATGTAACATCAGCCGACGGCTCATGGTCATACGGCGTTGCAAGTGCCGAAGATACCGGCGGTGCAATTAAGGGTAACAAGATTGATTTATGCTACAATTCTAATGCCAACAATTTTGGCAGAAGAAGTTGTGTAGTGTATATTTTGGAATAATGTGTAAATAAAAATCCCGCTTTGATTTAACATCAAAATGGGATTTTTTTGTGTTTATTGATTTTTTGGAACTAATTGAACTTTGAGGGTATAATTTATAGTTATAGAATTGCCGTCTTTTAATGATGCGTTCTTACGTTCTTTGATGGCATATGAATTTTCTTCGACGTTTGGACTCATTCTTTCGTCTATAAAATTGTCGTTCCCATCAAGTATAAATTCGCCTTCTCCGCTTATAGCTATAATGTCATATTTGCCAGCCGGAATATCGCCTGGAATTTCATAATCGCCGGCGGTAAGTTCATATGTAGAATTATTGTCAGCAGATTGATTTTCTGTTGGATTTGGTGTCGGATTTTGTGTGGGTTTTGGAGTGTCCTTTTTTTCGGCACTTTCTAACTGTGCTTTGAGCTTTTCGTTTTCTTTTTTTAATGCCTCAACCTCAGGATTTAATCCACATGCAGTTGTGGATAATATCAAGGTTGCAGACAATATGATTGTCAGTAATTTTTTCATATGCAAAATCTCCATTCAAAAATTAGTTCTTAGGGATTAATTGTGTTTTAAGAGTTCCGCTGATTTCGATTATGTCTCCCTCAACAAATTTGGCATTTTTATAATCTTTAATATAGAATGTGTCATTATCAACTCCAAGAATTTCACTTAGGTCGTAATATCCATCATTTCCTTTCTTTTTGAAATTACCATGACCGCTTACAGCTACAATGTCATATTTACCGGCGAGTACATCAGCCGGTACTTCATAATTTCCGGCGGTAAGCTCGTAAGAGGTGTTGGAATTGGCTTGGGTATCTGATGTTTTTTGTTCTTCGGCCTTTTCTTTTGGTTTTTCAGTCGGTTTTTCTGTTGGCTTTTCTGTTGGTTTTTCAGTAGATTCGCTACTTTCTTCTAATTGAGCCTTAAGTTGTTCATTTTCTTGCTTTAATTCTTCGAGTTCTGAATTTGTTCCACAGGCGGTTGTAGACAACAACAAAGCCACAGACAATACTGTTACTAAAAATTTCTTCATAATAAATTCCATAGCCTTTCTGCCCACATAGTTAGTGAAAAATGTAGCTGACTTTGTCTGTGGGCTGACAAAGTAGTAACTACAAATTTGAATATTAAATAAATGCTTTGAACATACTTGAAACAGATGCCAATACTACAAAGTACCACACTATACTTAAAACTATACCAGTACAAAAACCGATTAAAGCCCATTTGCCATATTCTTTGGCAGAGATAGGGGTATCCTTGCTTTGTACAACGAATAAAATCAATCCGGCAAGAGGGATAAAGAATGACAGTACCTTAAGTCCTGCTGACGGGGTGTCGTTTATTACACTGACTCTGTGCTGTGCGGCGCCGCAGTTAGGGCATATATCCGCTTTTTCACTAATCATTGTGCCGCACTCTCTGCAAAATGATTTATGCAACGGCTCGGACTGCGGTTTGTTTTCAGTTGTTACATTTGTGTTTTCTGTTTGATTTTCCATTGTAATCTTCCTCCTACTACATATAGTATTATTTTTATGATATTAAAAATATATAATTAAATAGTATTCTTATATGTATTAAATATAAGAATATAGGATTATTTTAGCATAGAATATATAATTGTGTCAAGAGGAGGAATCGCTTTGAAAAAATTTGAACCTAAAAAACCTGAAAAAGAAGTTATTTCACTTAGATTGGATAGTAGAATGTTAGAAGAAATCAACAGTTGGGCTATTGAAATTGATATAAGCCGAAATGAATTTATAAATCAATGTATAGATTTTGCGTTGAAAAACATAGATACTGATTTGGTTGAAAGTGTGGAAAGAAAACATAATACAAACGGCAGAGGCGGACGCAGTCAGATTATCCCTAAGTTAAGAACAGGATTTGAAGAAGATGAAGAAAACCAAAAAAAAGATGAGGGCTGACGTCCTCATCTTTTCTTGGGTTTTGTATTTAATTTAGTATTCTGTTTTATATAGTATATGCTTCTCGAAGCATTTGAATTTCTTTTTTATAACCGTCAAGTTCATTCGGAGTTTCAAGCAAAATCGGAATACCCTGTAATTTTGGGTGATTGATAATCTTAACCATAGTATCAAAACCGATACTGCCTTCACCGATTTTTTCGTGTCTGTCCTTATGGCTTGCAAAAGGATTTTTGCTGTCGTTCATATGAATTGCTTTTAATCTGTCAAGACCGATAATTCTGTCGAACTCATCAAGAACACCGTCAAGGTCATTGACAATATCATATCCGCCGTCGTAAATATGGCAAGTATCCATACACACGCCCATTTTATTATCAAGTTTAACGCCGTCAAGGATTTCTTTCAATTCTTCAAAACTGCGACCTATTTCAGTACCTTTACCCGCCATTGTTTCAAGTAAAACTGTCGTTGTCATATCGGGTGTAAGTACAGTATTAAGCTGCTTTACGATAAAATCAATTCCGATTTCTACACCTTGTCCAACATGACTGCCGGGGTGGAAGTTGTACAGCTGGTTTGGTGTATACTCCATACGTCTTAAATCGTCAGCCATTGTATTTAAGGCAAATTCGCGAGTTTCTTCTTTATTGGAACACGCATTAAGCGTATACGGTGCGTGAGCGAGAATTTGCGAAAAATTATTTTCTTTCATAAATTCAAGGAAGTTTTTTACGTCTTGTTCGTCAATAGCTTTCGCTTTACCTCCGCGTGGATTACGCGTGAAAAATTGAAAAGTATTTGCGTCAATGCTCTTTGCCTCTTTACCCATATTCATATAGCCTTTTGCGGCTGACAAGTGACAACCTATATTTAACATTCTGATTTCCTCCTATAATATACTTGCATTAATAACATTATTATAGTATAATTGAAAAATAAAATCAACAATAAAAATTAGGAGAAATATTTAATGATTACAGTAACAAACGTAAGTCTGAATTTCAGCGGACAAAATCTGTTTTCGGACGTTAATTTAAAATTCACACCGGGCAACTGCTACGGCGTAATCGGTGCAAACGGTGCGGGAAAATCGACTTTTCTTAAAATTCTTTCGGGTGAACTTGATTCGACAACCGGTGAAGTGTCTATCGACCCAAATTGTCGTATGTCGGTTTTGAAACAGGATCACTTTGCATATGACGAGTACACTGTACTTGATACGATTATTATGGGTAACAAGCGTCTTTATGATATTATGAAAGAAAAAGACGCGTTGTATGAAAAAGAAGATTTCTCAGACGAGGACGGTATAAAAGCGGCTGAACTTGAGGCGGAATTTGCGGAAATGGACGGTTGGGAGGCTGATTCCAATGCGTCAAAGCTAATGCAGGGTCTTGGACTTGACGAAAGTATTATGTATTCGCAGATGGCTGATCTTGGCGGTAACGAAAAGGTTAAAGTCCTTTTGGCACAGGCATTGTTCGGTGACCCTGACATTATCCTTCTTGACGAACCTACAAACCACCTTGATTTGCAGGCTATTGAATGGCTTGAAGATTTCTTGCTTGATTACGAGGGTACAGTCATAGTTGTATCGCACGACAGATATTTCCTTAATGTTGTGTGTACGCATATCGTTGATATTGACTATTCAAAGGTTAAGATGTATGTCGGTAACTATGAGTTCTGGTACGAGTCAAGTCAGATGATGGAAAGACTTATCAAGCAACAAAATAAAAAAGCTGAAGAAAAAATTAAAGAATTGCAGACTTTTATTCAGCGGTTCTCTGCGAATAAGTCGAAATCAAAACAGGCTACAAGCCGTAAGAAAATGCTTGATAAACTTACAGTTGAAGAATTGCCTGCGTCATCAAGACGTTATCCGTTTGTCGGCTTTGATATGGATAGAGAAGCAGGACGCGATTTGCTTACCGTTGACGGACTTTCAAAGACTGTAAACGGTGAAAAACTTCTTAATAATATATCATTCACACTAAATCATGACGATAAGATTGCCATAATAGGTGAAAACGAAATTGCAATCACTGCACTTATGCAAATACTTGCCGGTGAAGATGAGCCGGACGAGGGTACTGTTAAGTGGGGCGTAAGTACGTCAAGAAGTTATTTTCCTAAAGATAACTCTAAGTATTTTGACGGCTGTGAACTAAATCTTGTGGATTGGCTAAGACAATACAGTGCGGCAGGCTTTGAAACTCAAAACGAATCGTATATAAGAGGATTTTTGGGAAGAATGTTGTTCTCGGGTGATGATGTATTCAAACAGGTAAACGTGCTTTCCGGTGGTGAGAAAGTCAGATGTATGCTTTCAAGAATGATGTTGTACGGATCAAACGTACTTATACTTGACCAGCCTACAAACCACCTTGACCTTGAGTCAATCACTGCGGTAAACAACGGCTTGAAAGCATTCAAGGGAAACGTTATATTTGCGTCACACGACCACGAATTTGTGAATACCGTTGCAAACAGAATTATTGATATTCGTGAGGACGGCACAATCGTGGACAGAATGTGTACATTTGACGAGTATATCGAAATGAAAAGAGGTAACTAAATGAAATTTGAAAATACAGAGGTTTACGGCTTTAAACGGGCACTTAAAGGTATGAGAAACCCTCTTGAATCATGGCATAAAAATGATACGGTTGAGGAGAACGGAAAAGTCATAATCGGTGAAAACGATTTGGATTTGGCACAAAGACTTATAAAATCGGGCAGTGAACACAGAAAATTTATGCGTCAGATTTTTGTGTCGGTTGATATAACAGGTCCGCTTTATTGGTGGAAAGAATTTGATACGTATAAGGTCGGTACAACCGCGAACAGTACATCGACAATGCACAAACTTGCGTCAACACCTATTACTGCCGAGTGTTTTGAAATTGACGATTACAATTCAGATCTTGATTATGACGGCACAAAACTTGGTGATGTGATAGACAAGCATATAGAATTTTTGGAGAGTATGCGTGTAAAGTATCTTGAAACAAAGGATAAGGCATATTGGAAAGAACTTATCAGATGGTTGCCGTCAGCGTGGCAGCAGACAAGAACCGTTACAATGACATACGAAAATCTTTTGGCGATGTGTTCAAAAGGTCAGAGAAGATTTCACAAATTGACAGAATGGTCAAAGTCATTCATCAATTGGGCGAGAACACTTCCGTATGCACAGGAATTGATATTTCCTGATGAAACAGAATGAAAATAATTGCGGCGGTTGATGAAAAGTGGGGCATTGGCAAAGGTATGAATTTGCTGTTCCGCATATCCGAGGATATGGAATTTTTTAAAGAAAAAACAATGGGTAAGACGGTTGTTATGGGCAGAAAGACGTTGGAGAGCTTCCCTAACGCAACACCGCTTAAAAATCGAAAAAATGTTGTACTTACAACCGATAAAAATTTTAAGTGTGACGGCACGGAGATTGTTCACGATATAAAAACGATTATCGGAAAATACGGCGGTGACGATACTTTTGTCATAGGCGGCGGAGAGGTTTACAGACAGCTTTTGCCGTACTGTGACAGTGCGTATATAACAAAGGTGTTTTCCGACGGCAATGCGGATGTCTTTATCGACAATCTTGATAAAAATGAGGTGTGGGAGCTCGGTAACGTGTCCGAAAAATGCGTTGAAAACGGCATTTCGTTTGTGTTCTGCACTTATATAAACAAAAATCCTCAATCGCATTTTGAACAAAAAACACTGTAAATTACACATTGAATTTATGAAAAACACTTTAAAAAGTTTGTGAAATATGATATTATATAGATAATGATTATTATGCTTTAATGGATAGGTAAAGTATATATAAAAGAGGGAGGATAACTAAATGCTTAAAAATTCAAAGAAAAAACTAAGAAAATTAGGTGCATTTTCTTTGGTTCTTGCTCAGGTTGCGGCAGTAGGAGTAGTTGCTCCTATGACAAGTGCAAGTGCATTTGCCGGCAGTGCAATCACAAGAAACATGGAAAACCTTGATAGAGGTGTCGTTGCGACAAAGACTGACGACGGTGTACTTATTTCATGGAGAAGATTGGCAACAGAGCCTGCTGACACTACATTTACTCTTTACAGAAACCAAGAAAAGATTAACGAAGGTGCGGTTACAAACTTTGTTGACGCGTCAGGTACTGTAAACGATAAGTATACAGTAGTTGCAAACGGCGAAATGTCAGACAGCGTAGGCGTATGGGAGAACGGATACCTTGATATTCCTTTGGCTAAAGCTCCTGAAAGTGACGTTTTACAAATGGACAGAAACGGCATATACTACGGTTCATATACACCGGGTGACTCATCATACGGTGACCTTGACGGTGACGGACAATATGAAATCGTAATGCTATGGAGCCCTTCAGACGCTAAGGACGCCGCTACAGGCGGCAGAACCGGTAAGGTTTATATGGATGCTTACAAACTTGACGGTACTCAGCTTTGGAGAATTGACATGGGTTACAATATCCGTGCAGGACAACACGATACTCAGCTTAACGTAGCCGATTTTGACGGTGACGGCAGAGCAGAAGTTATGGTGAGAACTGCTGACGGTACTGTTGACGGTCAAGGTAACGTAATCGGTGATGCATCAAAGGGCGAAACATACGAAAACAGCTGGGCTGCTCTAAACGGCGGTAAAAACTTGCAAGGTCCGCTTTATGTAACGTGTTTTGACGGTACAACAGGTAAGGCTCTTGACACAATAGATTATTTCCCGAATAATACTGTCGGCTCAAATGCTGCATCACTAACATTCGGTGATGATTTCGGTAACCGTTCGGAAAGATATAACAGTACAATAGCTTATATTGACGGTCAGTCACCGTCTGCTGTATTTGCAAGAGGTTATTACTTCGGTAAGGGTATCTCAAATCCTAACGGACGTACAGGTGCCGCTGCATACAGCTTTAAGAACGGCAAGCTAAAGATGGAATGGTCATTTGATACAGCCGAATCAAAGAATAACGGCTATATCGGTCAAGGTAACCACCAAATTGAAGCAGGTGACGTTGACGGCGACGGTAAGGACGAAATTTTCTACGGTGCTTTGACATGGGATAACGACGGTTCGGTTCTATGGTGTACATATCAAGAGCACGGTGATGCTATGCACCTTGGTGACTTCGACCCAACTAAAGAAGGTCTTGAATGGTTAAAAGCTTATGAGGATTACAGTGCAGACAGTGAAGTGTTTGATTTGAAAGGTCCACAACTTTCTCCATACATCACATCTAATACAATATTTAAAAATTCGGCTGCAGCTGCTGCTCAAGGCGCTCCTAATGATCGTCATCAATGGGGTATTTCACTTCAAAACGCTAAGACAGGCGAATTCTATCAAATTCACAACGGTATCAAAGATACAGGTCGTGCTATGATTGCCAATATCGGTTACGGCGACTCTTGGTACGCTATGTGGGGTGCAGGTTCATCAGGTTACTGGGACAGCAACGGTAACGAACTTCCTGATCTAAAGGCTGCTATGAACGGCAGAATTTATTGGACAGGCGACTTACAGGATGAACTTCAAGACCACAACGGTGCAGGTAAAGAAATTACTGTAACAAAGTGGAATGACAATACAAAGACATTCGATAAGATTTTCGAGGGTAAGGGTTCACACTCAATCAACTCAACAAAGGGTAATCCGAACCTACAAGCTGACTTGTTAGGTGACTGGAGAGAAGAAATTGTTTCTTACACAATCACAGGTCAAGACACAAAGAAAGAAAAGACAACGATCAAGGGTAACTTTGATAAGGATGTTGAAGTTGAATTAGATAAGACTGTATATCAATATGCTCTAAGACTATATGAAACACCATATGCAACAAATTACAATTTCTATACTCTTGCACATGATGATATTTACAGAAACTCATCAGCAACAGATACAAACTGTTACAACCAACCGCCACATATCAGCTGGTATATGAACGACCATATTGCTAATTCACAGTACACAACTCAACCGGACGCAAATGTTAAACTTGTTTCAAATTCATACAAGGCAAAGGCATTTGACGAATCTGCTCTACCTGTTGCAGGTTCAATACCATCAACAGATTCACCGTTCGTTGACGTTGTAGGTCACTGGGGTAAGACATACATCGATAAGATGTATAAAGCAGGCGTTATCAACGGTATGGACGATACACACTTTGCTCCTGACGGAACTGTAACAAAGGGTCAGTTTGCAACACTTATCGTAAACGCTCTAAAGATTGATACAGATTCATCATTGGCAAGCGAACACTGGGCAATGCCATTCGTAAAAGCCGCTCAAAATGCTAACCTAATTGCAGAAGATATTCCGTTCACTGTTGAAGATTTCGATAAGGAAATTTCAAGAGAAGAAATGGCATCAATGGTTGCTAAGGCTGCCGCATATAAGAATGTTGAGGCTAAGGCTGCCGATAAGGAATTTACAGACGCATCAGACATCGCAGCATGGGCTGTTGAAGATGTAAACAATGCAGTTGGTTTGGGCATTATCAACGGTATGGATGACGGTTCATTCCAACCAAAGGCTAATGCAACAAGAGCACAGGCTGCTACAATGCTTTCAATGCTTTGGGATTTAATTAAATAAATCATAAAACAATATTAAAATCGGACGCGTATGCGTCCGATTTTTTTGTGATTTTTAAAATATTTGAGAAATATATTGTAAAAAAATTATTGTTATAGTATAATAAATGAGAAATTTGTATTTGAGGTAAAAATAATATGAGAATGAGAAAAAAGAAAAATTGTGACGCAAGAATGGAGCGTTGCAGTGATATATGGATAAAAGAGCCTGAAAAGTATAAGGGCAAATGGGCTGAACGTTTCGGTAACGATAATCCTATTCATATTGAAATCGGTTGCGGTAAGGGTAATTTTATTGTCGGTATGGCGAAGATGTACCCTGATGTGAATTTTATTGCGATTGAAAAGGTTGAGGACGTTATAGTTATGGCTATGGAAAAAACTGTGGCAGCTGAACTTACAAACGTTTTGTTTATGGATATGGATGCGGAAAAAATTGAAGATATATTTGAATTTGGCGAGATAAGACGTATTTATCTTAATTTTTCTGACCCTTGGAAGAAAAATAAACAGGCAAAACGCAGACTTACTCATAAGCGTTTCCTTGACAGATATAAAGCCGTGCTTAAACAGGGCGATTATATTTGGTTTAAAACCGATAATAAGGCTTTGTTTGATTTTTCGCTTAACTCGTTTGCGGAGGAAAATTTCAAGCTTGAAAATATCAGTCTTGATTTGCATAATTCAAAGTTTGAAGGCAACGTTATGACTGAATATGAACAACGCTTCTCTGAACAGGGTATGCCGATATACCGTCTTGAGGCGACATATCTCGGTTGGGAAGACAACCGAAAAAAAGAAAGCTAACAGAGAAGATAAAAAATAACAGTATGGCAAGCACCCTACTGTTATTTTTTGAACTGTAAAACAAGTTCTTTATCTTCTTTTGATATTCTTAACGATTCACGAATTTTTCGTACCGCCATATTTTGAGTGGCTGCGTTTAAATCGTTGCTTTCAAGAAATTTCATTGTTTTATCTCTGCACTTTGCGGCGGCTGTTGCAACGAGCCAGCCTTGCATCATTTGAACATAGTAGAAATCTGAATTTACCGAGTTGACGTATGAGAGCACTTTGTCGATATATTCATCGGTCAAATAAAATTCCATAAGGCATTTAAAACCAAAACGTACAATCCACGGATTTTCGTTGTAGATAAAATATTCAATGTCATTTAAAAATTCATCTAAATGTTTCTTCAATCCTTTAAATGAAACAATGTCGCAAGTTTCCCAACTTGTGATTTGAGCAACGTATTGCTTGATATAGCCGAGCATTTCGTGATAATCGCACTTAATGAGCGACATAACCAAGCCTTTAATCATAATTTCTTCACGGTATGCGTTGTTTTTGCAATTAAGGAATGACGCGTAGTCACCTTTTGAAATAGCTTTAGCCGTTTGACGCAAGATGGGTACACGAATACCGATAGATTGCGTTCCGCCGGGAACAAGCGAGTCACTGAATTTTTTGTATTTTTCGTCAGCCAATGTTTTTAAGTATTCCGCAAATTCGTCATAATCTGATTGCGTCCATATTTCTTTTGTAAGCTCCATTATTTGTCCTTTCTTTGTCTGAAAATAAAAGAGTTGTTTTGGAATAAATCTAAAACAACTCTTAAAATCAATTATTCACCGAAACCGTCAGGGTGAGTTGACTGCCATCGCCAACTGTCAGCGCACATTTCGTCAATACCTCTCTTAGCCTCCCAGCCAAGTTCAGCCTTTGCCTTTGCAGGATCTGCATAACATTCGGCAATATCGCCCGGTCTTCTTGGGTCGATTTGATAAGGAATTTCCTTACCGCAAGCCTTTGAGAATGCCTTAACAATGTCAAGAACGCTGTAACCGTTACCTGTACCAAGGTTGTAGATGTGTACGCCTTCCTTGTCTGAACAATGTTCAATAGCCTTAACGTGACCGATTGCAAGGTCAACAACGTGGATATAGTCACGAACGCCTGTACCGTCAGGAGTAGGGTAATCATTACCGAATACGTGAACTTTTTCAAGCTTACCTACTGCAACTTGTGCAATGTATGGAAGTAAGTTGTTCGGAATACCCTTAGGGTCTTCACCCATAATACCGCTTTCGTGAGCGCCGATTGGGTTGAAGTAACGAAGAAGTGTTACAGATAGCTTTGGATTAGCTTTTTGAGCGTCTGTCATAATTCTTTCGATAAATAGTTTTGTTGTTCCGTAAGGATTTGTTGTAAGAATTTTGTCACCTTTGTTGTCAGTTTCAACGATAGGAACTCTTTCAGGATCGCCGTAAACAGTAGCTGATGATGAGAATACGATGTTGTTGCAGTCGTATTTTTCCATAGCCTGCATAAGGTGAAGTGTACCTGTGATGTTGTTATCATAATATGTAAGCGGTATTCTTGTAGATTCGCCGACTGCCTTTAGACCGGCAAAGTGAATAACTGCGTCGATTTTATTTTCTGCAAATACCTTTTCTGTTGCCTCTTTGTCAAGCAAGTCTACTTTGTAGAACGGAAAATCCTTTCCTGTAAGTTTTTTTACTGCGTCAAGGCATTTTTCACTTGCGTTGTAAAGATTGTCAAGTACGACAATTTCATAACCTGCATTTAAAAGTTCGACACAAGTGTGGCTGCCTATGTATCCTGCACCGCCTGTTACCAATATTTTCATTAGCGATTCCTCCCTATATTTATTTAATTTTATTATATACCAATATAAAGCATTTTTCAATACTGAAAAATATTTTTGTCGGGATTTTATAAAAATATGTGTGACGTCGGGACAGCGTCCCTTACGAACAAAATTTTATTTATTCGGGCGACCAATGGTCGCCCCTACGTAATATTATCGTTTTGCCGCCCCTCAGTCAACTGCGTTGACAGCTCCCCTCAAGGGGAGCCGAAGTGTGGAGGGGTATAATGTAAAAGGGACGTGGGGGAGCTGTTCCGTACGAACGAAATTTTATTTATTCTGGTGACCAATGGTCGCCCCTACGTAATATTATTGTTTTGCCGCCCCTCAGTCAACTGCGTTGACAGCTCCCCTCAAGGGGAGCCTAAAAAGCCTCTCCTTGAGGAGAGGTGGCACGAAGTGACGGAGTGGTGGTATTTATCACCCATTAACAAAACCGCCTATATTCCATATTATATTAATATACAAAAAGAAAGGAATGATATTTATGGAATATAACAGAGCGAATGCGGTTGCATATGCGAAAAAGTGGGCATACGGAAGAAATCCGAAATACTATGATTTTTCTGATTTGGGCGGTGATTGTACAAACTTTGCGTCACAGTGCATATATGCCGGCAGCGGCGTTATGAACTACACGCCGACATACGGTTGGTACTACATTTCTGTAAACAACAGAGCGCCGGCATGGACAGGAGTTGACGAGTTATACAGATTTTTAACCACCAACCGCGGTGCAGGACCTAGAGCGATATTAACCGATTTATCACAAATTCAAAACGGCGACATTATTCAGCTGCAATTTACCGACAAAGAAAGATTTGACCATTCTCCGGTTGTGGTTGACGCAGGAAACAGAACACCGCAGTCAATTCTTGTTGCGGCACATTCGTATGATGCGGATTGCAGACCGCTATCGTCATACCGATATATAAAAATACGTCCGTTACATATTACGAATGTAGGCGAGTGAAAATATTAATATTAATGCACATTTTTCATTGAATATTTTTAGAAAAAGTGATAAAATAAAAAGGATATTGATTTTTTACAAAAGAGGTGTTATATATTGAAAAAACTATTTCCGTTTCTGAAACCGTACAGGCTTCAGCTTACAGTCGGACCGTTTTTTAAATTGTCCGAGGCGGTGTTGGAGTTGCTAATTCCGACTCTTATGGCTTTGCTGATTGATAACGGAGTTAACATGGGTAACAGAAGTTATATTATTAAAATGGGTATATTAATGCTTGTCATTGCGACATTCGGTGTAATATTTGCGTTTATATGTCAGTACAGTGCGTCTATCGCGTCACAGGGATTCGGTACAGATGTGCGTAATGCGATGTTCAAAAAAATCGGTACACTGTCATTCGCACAGCTTGATAAGTTTGGTACGCCGTCACTTATAAACAGAATTACGGGTGACGTTACTCAACTTCAATCGGCGGTTGCAATGCTTATACGTCTTGTAATCCGTGCACCGTTTCTGTGCGTCGGCGGACTTGTTATGGCGATTATGATTGACTTAAAGCTGTCGATTATATTTATGATTGTCATACCGCTGTTTATACTCGTACTTTTCCTTGTAATGTTCAAGGCAGTACCGCTTTATAAATCTGTTCAGAAAAAGCTTGACTCGCTTACTTTGGTACTTCGTGAAAATCTTTCCGGTGTGCGTGTAATTCGTGCGTTTGCAGGCGTAAAACGTGAAAAAGAAAGATTTAAAGACAGAAATACAGATTACGCAAATACAGCTATAAGAGTCGGTAAAATTGCCGCACTTACCAATCCGCTTACTACTATTATAATGAATCTTGCGGCTATTGCGGTTATTTATTTCGGCGGTATTCGTGTAAACACAGGTCATCTTTCGCAGGGTGAAGTTATCGCGTTTATCAACTACATTACGCAAATTCTAAACGCTATGATAGTCGTTGCAAACCTTGTTGTTTTGTACACAAAGGCATATGCGTCGGCTTTGCGTGTGGGGGAAGTTCTTGAAACAGAGCCGCTTATTGAATACGGCGAAAAGAATACTACTCAAAACGGTGAAAATGCGGTTGAATTTAAAAACGTATCATTGACATATACAGGCAGTAAAGTACCGTCTGTCGATAATATTAATTTGACGATTAAAAAGGGTGAAACAATCGGTATTATCGGCGGTACAGGTTCCGGTAAGAGTACGCTTATAAGCCTTATACCGCGTTTTTATGACGCGACAAAGGGTGAAGTGCTTATTGACGGCGTGGATATAAAGAAATACGATGAGGACACGCTTAGAAAGACTGTTGCGGTTGTACAGCAGAGAGCGGCACTTTTCTCGGGTACAATAGCGGACAATCTTCATATGGCAAAGGCAGACGCAACGTTGGAAGAAATGCGTCGTGCGGCTGATACGGCACAGGCAACCGAATTTATCGACAGATTAGAAAAAGGCTTTGATACATTCGTTTCACAAGGCGGTAACAACCTTTCCGGCGGTCAAAAACAGCGTATTACAATCGCACGTGCGTTAATCAAAAATTCGCCTATACTTATTTTGGACGACAGCGCCAGTGCACTTGACTATGCGACAGACGCAAATTTAAGACGTGCTATTAAAGAAAATACCGACAGTCAGACAGTTATAATTGTGTCACAACGTGTAAATTCGGTGAAAGACGCGGACAGAATTGCGGTTATGGACGACGGTGAAATTGTCGGAATAGGTACACACAAAGAACTTGTTGATACTTGCGATATTTACAGGGAAATTTGTTACTCACAGGAACAGCTTGACTAAGAAAGGGGTAAAACGATGAAAAACAATAAAACACTTTCAAAGCTTAACTCTTATATTGCGGGTAACAGAAAATATCTTATTTTGGTTATAATATCGGCATTGCTTGCAAACATATTTATGCTTGTTGCACCGTATATTTCGGGTAGAGCTATCGACTTTATCAAAGGCGAAAATAACGTAGATTTCCCTATGGTTGCGAAATTTATAGGAATACTTTTTGCGGTTTATGTGCTTAATGCTTTGTTTACATGGGGAATGACAGTGTTTACAAACGCACTTTCAAACCATTCGATTGAAAAAATGCGTAAAGACGCATTCGGCAAGATTTCAAAATTGCCGCTTAAATTTTTTGACGGTCATTCACACGGCGATATTATCAGCCGTCTTACAAACGACATAGACGCAGTTTCCGAAGGCCTTTTGCAGGGAATTACACAGCTGTTTTCGGGTATCGTAACGGTTGTCGGTTCGCTTGTCTTGATGTTCTTGCTTGACTGGAGAATAACACTTTGTGTTATTGTTATTACGATTATTTGTATATTCGTTTCAAAAGCGATTGCGACTAATTCGGGTAAAATGTTCAGATTACAGGCACAGACTATCGGTGAACTTAACGGTTATGTTTCGGAAACGGTCGGCAATTTAAAGGTTGTCAAGGCATTTGGTTATGAGGACAAGAGCAGTGAAGTATTCGGCGAGATAAACGCACGTCTTTACGACTGCGGTCAAAAGGCTCAATTCTACTCATCGCTTGTCAATCCGACTACAAGATATATCAATAACCTTGCGTATATTTCTGTCGGCGTTCTTGGCGGACTTGCCGCACTTGCCGGACATTTGTCGGTAGGTATAATATCAAGTTTCTTGATTTATGCTACACAGTTTGCACGTCCGATTAATGATATGACAAGTATTTTAACTCAACTTCAATCTGCACAGGCAGCGGCGGCAAGAATTTTCGCGCTTGGCGAAATTGAGCCTGAAACGCCCGACGAGGACAGACCCGAACTTGAAGTTAAAAACGGTGAAGTTATGTTTAAAGACGTTGATTTCTCATATAATAAGGATAAAGAACTTATCAAAGACTTGAATATTGCTGCAAAACCGGGTCAAAGAGTAGCAATAGTCGGACCTACGGGTGCAGGTAAAACAACTATCGTAAATCTTTTGATGAACTTCTACGGTGTGGATAAGGGTACTATATTCGTTGACGGACAGGCTATTGATTCTGTTCAGCGTGACAGCTTGCGTAAGAATTTCGGTATGGTACTTCAAGATACTTGGTTGTTTGCGGGTACTGTAAAAGAAAATATCGCATACGGTAAAGAGGGTGCGACAGAAGAAGAAATTATAAATGCCGCAAAGGCTGCGTCTGCACACGGCTTTATCAAGCGTTTGCCGAACGGCTATGATACAATGATTACAGAGGACGGCGGAAATTTGTCGAGCGGTCAAAAACAGCTTTTGACTATTGCACGTGCGATGCTGTCAGATCCTAAAATACTTATTCTTGACGAGGCAACTTCAAATGTCGATACAATGACAGAGCAGAGAATACAAAAGGCATTTCTAAAGATGATGGAAGGCAGAACAAGCTTTATTATCGCTCACCGTCTTTCAACAATTCGTGAGGCTGATTTGATTCTTGTTATGGACAAGGGCAGAATTATTGAACAGGGTACTCACAATGAATTGATTGCCAAGAATGGATTTTATACAAAACTATATAACAGCTAATTTATTTGGTGTGCGTGAAAATGCACACCAAATTTTGCATTGGGTAGGAGGACAAATATGGAATACGGACTTGTCTTAGCCGGCGGTGGTGTCAGAGGGGCATATCAGATTGGTGTATGGAAAGCGCTTAAAGAACTTAAAATTAAAGTTTCGGCGGTGTCGGGTGTTTCAATCGGTGCGGTAAACGGTGCGCTTTTCGTGCAAGGCAGTAAAACAAAAGCCGAAAGATTATGGAACAAAATTGCGATTGACGATATTATATTGTTGCCGAAGGAAATGGAGAATGACGAAAATCTTTTTAAAGTCAAAAACTTAATGAAAATCGCAAAAGAAATTTACAGTAACAACGGACTTGATATGTCACCGCTTGAAAATCTGTTAAATGAAATAGTCGACGAGGATAAAATTCGTAATTCCGAAATTGATTTCGGTATAGCGACTTTTTCACTTTCGGAGAAAAGCGAAAATTATTATTTTATCAAAGACATACCTTACGGTAAACTGACCGAATACCTTATGGCGAGTGCGTGCTTTCCGGGATTTAAGGCGAGGACGATTGACGAAAAGAAATTTATAGACGGCGGTGTGTCAAACAATATGCCGATTAATATGCTGCTTGAAAAAGGGATTGACAATATTATTGCGATAGATGTAAAGGGAGTGGGGTTTTACAGAACTTTTAATCTTGCCGGTAAAAATGTGATAAATATTAAATGCTCACGTCCGCAGACGGGGACGTTTGATTTTGACAGGGACGGAATAAGAAAAAGCATACAGGACGGATATTACGACTGTATGAAAGCGTTCGGCAAATTCAGCGGCGTTTTATTCAGTTTTAAAGCAAGAGATTACGCAGCTGCAAGAAGATTATATTCAAAGGAGCTTATTGAGGGTATTGAAATTGCGGCGAATATATTCGGCGTAAATCCGTACAAACTGTATACGATTGATGAACTTGTCGGTGCGGTTATGAATGAATATTTTGAATATGTCCGTCAGCATAACGGCGAAATATCGGGCGGTGTGTTTGAAAAAATAAAAAATGCAGATGAACGGCTGTTTATGACGTGGATTGTTGATGTGCTTGAAAAGGGTAAAAGTGATTTTGTGAAAGAAAAGTTGTCAATACTTGGTGAAAAATATGACGCCGCATCGGCTATTTTATATTTTAAATCACAAAAATGATGTTTGCTATTGTATTTAGTCGAAAAAAATTATATAATATAATTATATTGACAGAAACCACAAAACATTTTTGTGGATTAAGGGGAAAATAACAGATGAAGAAATTCTTTATCACAGTAATCTGTATAGCGATAGCCGCTATGGTCGGATACGGTATTAAATATGCCGTCACACCGATAAACACGCAGAAATTAAGCTATATAACGCAAGAAAATGCTATAAATACAAATGGTTTTATTATACGCGATGAATGGGTTATGTATTCACGCAGTGCAGGAACGGCTTATCATTCCGTTGCGGAGGGTGAGAGAGTCAGCAAAGACAGTACAATCGGTTCTTTGTTTTACGGCGATGTCAGCGATGACAGCATTAAAGAACTTACCGTTGTTGACAACAAGATAAAAAAGACAAGAACAGAAAAGAGTGAAGAATCAATTTCAACGCTCGATTCAAACACTTTGGAGAATAACATATACGAGCGTGAAAATGATATAATTGACGCGGCGCAGGATAACGATATTCTTTCTATTGCAAAATACAAAAAGGATATTAACAGCCTAAGACAAAGCAATCAGCTTGCGGAGGACAACACAGAGCAGGAACTTGAAAATCAGCGAGAGCAGATTTTAAACAGTATCGGCGTAAACAAAGAGGATATTTATGCACAGATTTCGGGTGTGTTTACAACTTATGTAGACGGATACGAAACGGAGCTTGTTCCGAATGACATAGAAAATTATGATGTTTCATATTTTGAAGGTTTGTCGCAGTCACCGAAGATACAGAAGATTGACAATAAAATCAATGCCGGCGGTGCGGTGTGCAAAATTGTTAATAATCACGTTTGGTACGTTATGATGGATATACCGTCAGACACCATAGAAGGCAGAGAAGTCGGCGATAACGTAAAACTTAGGTTTAACAATATGGCGGACGCAGTTGTTAAGGGCAGTATAAATTCCGTTTCAGCTGAAGAAAACGGCAGAGTTATATTGACGGTTAAATGCCCGACATATCTTGAAAGTGCATTTTCTTACAGACTTGTGGATGTGGACTTGATTTTTGAAAGCTATGAAGGCTACAAAGTACCGATACAGTCTGTCAGAACGGAAGACGACGGATCTAAGAAGGTCATAGGAATAAAAGAAAACAGAGAGCATGACTGTTATTGCGATGTCTTGTTTACAAATACAGACGCCGGATATGCAATAATCGAATCGACAGACAACGCGGAAAATAAACTTTCACAGATGGAGAGAATTGTTGTCGGTGAAAGATAGGTAAAGGAATGATAAAAGTGAGTATAGCGGAAAATCTTGAAGAAGTTGAAAAGAGAATAAGTGCGGCGGCTAAGAGGAGCGGACGCAAACGTGAAGATATAACGCTTGTTGCCGTTACAAAAACTCACCCTGCCGAAATGATGAACGAAGCAATAAAGCTTGGTGTAACGGACATCGGCGAGAATAAGCCGCAGGAGGTAAGGGACAAATATGACAGCGTTTTGCCTGCAAAGTGGCATCTTATAGGTCATTTGCAGACAAACAAGGTTAAGT
>NZ_JBKVWU010000001.1:0-84665 GCF_046972485.1 Hominilimicola sp. | reverse complement strand
GATTATATATAATTAGCTTAGAGGATTTTATAAAATATAAATAAGGGGATAAAATTATGAACATTTTTGGTTTATTTTCATTGTTCGGAGGACTGGCGATGTTCCTTTACGGAATGAACGTAATGGGCAGCGGTCTTGAAAAGCTTGGCGGCGGTAAGTTTGAACAGATACTTGAAAAACTTACGTCAAATCCTATAAAAGGTGTTGTTTTGGGTGCTGCCGTTACGGCGGTTATACAGTCATCTTCAGCTACTACGGTTATGGTTGTAGGTTTTGTAAACTCAGGCATTATGAAACTCGGACAGGCTATCGGTATTATAATGGGTGCAAATATCGGTACGACTGTTACATCATGGATATTGAGCCTTTCCGGTATACAGGGGGACAGCTTTTGGATTCAACTCTGTAAGCCGGCTAACTTCACTCCGGTTTTAGCACTTATTGGTATTGTATTTACAATGGCTGCAAAGAGCGACTCTAAGAAGAATATCGGTAACATACTTCTTGGTTTTGCGGTACTTATGTTCGGTATGGAAACAATGTCGGCGGCTGTTGAGCCTTTAAAAGATGTTGAGGCATTTACAAACATACTTACAATGTTCCAAAATCCTATTTTAGGTGTGCTTGCAGGTGCTGTTTTAACTGCTGTTATACAATCGTCATCTGCATCTGTCGGTATACTTCAGGCACTTTCTTCTACGGGTAAAATAACGTTCGGTGCGGCAATTCCTATAATTATGGGACAAAATATAGGTACTTGTGTGACTGCACTTATATCATGTATCGGTGCAAGCAAAAACGCAAAACGTGCCGCAATGGTGCATTTGTATTTCAATATTATAGGTACGGTTTTATTCCTTGTATTATTCTATGCGGCAAATGCAATCTTCAATTTTGCATTTGTAAGCGATTCTGTTACACCGTTTAATATCGCAATAGTTCATACGATATTCAATGTTGTTGCAACGGCTGTATTGTTGCCGTTTAACAAGTTACTTGAAAAATTGGCAAGAATGACAATTAAAGAGGGTGCGGAAGAAAGCACATTCGGTTTGCTTGATGAAAGATTTTTGCAAACTCCGTCATTCGCTGTTGAACAATGTATGACGCTTGCTACAAATATGGCATATATGGTAAAAGAGAGCTTTACCATGGCACAGGAATGCGTTGCAAAGTATTCAGAGTCGATAGATAGGAAAATTATAGAAACAGAAAATCTTGCCGATGAATATGAGGACGCACTCGGTGCATATCTTGTAAAGCTTTCGGCAAAGAGCTTGAATGAGTCGGATTCGCAGAAAGTTTCAATACTTCTTCACGCAATATCAGATTTTGAGAAAATGACGGATTATACCGCCGATTTGGTATTTACAGCGAGAGAAAAACGTGATAAAGACGTTCATTTCTCCGACAAGGCAAGACAGGAAATCACTATAATGGTTAATGCCGTCGGTGAAATTATCGACCTTACAATCAGTGCATTTTCAAAGGACGATGTTAAACTTGCTAATAAAGTTGAGCCTTTGGAGGACGTTATCGACAGACTTAGAAATGACCTTAAAAACCGTCATATAAAGCGTATGCAAGAGGGCAGATGCAGTGTAAATCAAGGTTTTGTATTTACCGATTACATTACCGCACTTGAAAAAATATCTGATCATTGTGCAAACGTTGCTGCAGCTATTATTGAACTCAATGACGAAAATTATGATGTGCATCACGTTATGAGTAACAGACGAAACAATCCTGAATATAAAGAATTGTGCGTTGAATTCGGTAAAAAGTATATATTGCCGTTTTCGGTATCGTCAGAAGTTGAATAATGTATAAATGGGGGATTGTTTTATGGATTTGATTTATTGCGTCGAAGATGATGAGGGAATAAGAGATTTAATAACGTATGCAGTGAAATCAGCAGGGTTTGAGGCAGAGGGCTTTGAAAGTGCCTCAGATTTTGAAAAACGACTTGGCGAGCGTTTGCCGTCAATGGTGCTTTTGGATATAATGCTGCCGGATAAAGACGGAATTGCTATACTGAAAGACATACGAAACAACGATACGACTAAAAATGTTCCTGTTATTATGATAACAGCCAAAGGTACTGAAAGTGACAAAGTCAAAGGCTTTGAATACGGAGCGGACGACTATGTAACAAAGCCTTTCGGCGTTATGGAACTTATTTCAAGAATTAAAGCAGTCCTTCGCAGGAGCGGTCCGCAAGCCGGTTCTGATATAATCGAATACAAGGGTATCATTTTGGACAACCAAAGCAGGAATGTAAAGGTTGACGGAAAGGATATTGCGATAACGTTTAAAGAATTTGAACTTCTTAAATATCTTCTGAAAAACAAAGGCACAGTTGTGCCGAGAGAGGTTTTGCTTGAAAAGATATGGGGTTATCACTTTGAGGGCGAAAGCAGAACGCTGGACGTTCATATAGGAAGTTTAAGACATAAACTCGGCGAAAAGGGTAAGTGTATCGAAACTATAAGAAATGTAGGATATAAGATATGAGAAAAGCTATAAACGGCACGCTGAAAATTCTTACAATATCATCAGTTATAGTAAGTATGCTGCTTATTTTGGTGGCATATTGTACACAGTATTCGATAAAGGAAAAATCAGATTTAAAATCAAGAACAAATATATTGGCACAATGCTTAGACGGTTATGACGAAAACAGTGAAATTAATATATTAACCAAAATGTATGATGATGTATCCGATATTCGAGTGACGCTTATCAAATCAGACGGTACGGTTATTTATGATAACGAGGCGGATACAACTACAATGGAAAACCATTTTGAACGACCGGAAGTTAAACAAGCCGTTACATACGGAAACGGGAGCAGTAGCCGTAATTCCGAAACGATTGGTGAAAAAATATATTATTATGCCGTAAAATTGAATAACGGCAGTATATTAAGAATGTCACAGCCGACAAAAGTAATAATGTATATGGTTTTGACCATAATGCCGATAGTTATTATTATTTTAATATGCGTTATTGCTGTTTCGTTTGTGAGTGCAAAGCATTTGACGAAATATATTTTAGATCCGATTAATGAAGTGGATATAAATAATATAGGCAAGGCAGAGATATATGACGAGTTGAAACCGTTTTTTGCAAGAATAGCAAATCAAAATGCGGAAAAAGAAAAGACGGAAAAAATCAGACGTGAATTTACCGCAAACGTTTCGCACGAGCTTAAAACACCGCTTACAACCATTTCGGGATATGCACAAATGATAAGCAACGGTATGGCAAAGGCGGAGGACATCAAGGAGTTTGGCAGAAAGATAGAAAAAGAGTCCGACCGACTTCTTACTCTTATAGATGATATAATAAATCTATCAAATATTGACGAACAGGGAAGTGTTGAAAATCCGGAAAATATCGACCTTTCGCTGGTTACGGAAGAGGCGATATGTGTTCTTGAAAAAGCCGCAAAAGAACGAGGTATTCAGATTTATTATACGAAGATACCGACATTCATAAAAGGTAACGTGACATTGGTGAGTGAGCTTGTATATAACTTGCTTGACAATGCGATAAAGTATAATAAGGATAACGGAAAAATAACCGTATTTGTCGGCGAGTCGGCAAAGGGCGTGGAACTGTCCGTAAAGGATACGGGTATAGGAATACCGCCCGAAGATACGGAAAGAATATTTGAACGTTTTTATCGCGTTGATAAAAGCCACTCAAAAAAAGTCGGCGGTACAGGCTTGGGACTTTCAATAGTAAAGCACGTTTGTGCCTGCCATAATGCGACTATACGCGTAAAGAGCAAAGTCGGCAAAGGTACAACTATTTATGTTACGTTTCCGAATAACGTGAACAATTAATGAACAAAATATGAACTTTGAAAAAGGTTTATTGACATTAATATTAATAATGTGTATAATATGTAGCGTACTACACAAAAAGTATAGTACGCTACATTTTTTTGCGAGGAGGTGTATTTGTGAAAAAGAAAGGTATAGGCTTTTATTTTAAGAGGATAGATGAGATTATGTCTATGGCGGCAAATGCACATCTGAAGAAATACGATATAACCTGTTCGCAGGCAAATATACTTTTTTATATGCTTGAAAAGGGCAAGAATGTTGTAATGCAAAAGGAGATTGAACAGGAATTTGGGTTAAGACATTCCACGATTATCGGACTTTTAAAGCGTATGGAGAAGAATAATTTTGTGCGTGTTGAGGTAAATCCGGAGGACCATAGATGCAGACAGGTTATTTTGTTTGACAAGGCTTTTGAGCTTGGCAGTGAAATGAAAGAACACAGAAAGTATATGGATTCGTTGATAACAGGTGCATTAAATGATGAGGAGGAAAAAGAACTCAAAAAACTTTTAACAAAGGTTTACGAACATATGTACCAAGACAATGATAAGTGTGAAAAATAGGGTATATTTTTACCTTAATATGTAGCGTACTACATTTTTAAAGGAGGAATTAGATGATAAAGACATTATTAAAAAGTGTAAGAGAGTATAAACGTGATTCGATTCTTGCACCGATTTTTGTTACTCTTGAAGTTATTATGGAAGTTGTAATACCGCTTCTTATGGCTATGCTTATTGACAAGGGTATTGACGCTGGAAATATGAATTACATATTGAAAATAGGTATCGCCCTTGCAATTTCATGTGTAATTTCATTGGTTTTCGGTGCATTGTCGGGTAAATTTGCGGCGAGTGCATCGGCAGGTTTTGCGAAGAATTTGAGAAAGGATATGTTCTATAATGTACAGAACTTCTCATTTTCAAATATTGATAAATTCTCTGCATCAAGTATCGTAACAAGACTTACAACTGATATAACGAACGTACAAAATGCTTATCAGATGATAGTCAGAATTGCGGTAAGAGGTCCGATAATGATTATATTCTCACTTATTATGGCGTTTGGTATAAATCATAAACTTTCACTTGTATTCTTGCTTGCAATTCCTGTTTTGGGCGGCGGATTGTATTTTATAATGACTCACGCACACCCGATATTTGAACGAGTATTCAAGATATACGATAAACTTAACAACGTTGTACAGGAAAATTTGAGAGGTATAAGAGTTGTTAAATCATTTGTAAGAGAAGATTTCGAAGAAAAGAAATTTAAAAACGTTTCTGAAGATATATACGATGACTTTGTAAAAGCCGAAAAACTTTTGGCATTTAACGCACCGCTTATGCAGTTCGCGGCATACGGCTGTATGCTTTTCATATCGTGGTTCGGTGCAAAGCTTATCGTTGCGTCAACTATGACAACAGGTGAGCTTACAAGCCTTATTGCATATACAATGCAAATTCTTATGAACCTTATGATGCTTTCAATGGTGTTCGTAATGATTACAATGGCAAGAGCGTCATCTGAAAGAATCGTCGAAATACTTGACGAAAAGAGCGATCTTACAAATCCTGAAAATCCTGTATATGAAATTAAAAACGGCGATATTTCATTCAGAAATGTAAACTTCGGATATTCAAAGAAAAAGAGAAAACTCTGCCTTAAGAATATAAATCTTGATATTAAATCGGGTGAAACTGTCGGAATTATAGGCGGTACGGGAAGTTCAAAGTCAAGCCTTGTACAGCTTATCCCAAGACTTTACGATACAACCGACGGTGAAGTGATTGTCGGTGACAGAAACGTAAAGGAATATGATATTGAGTCATTGCGTGACGAGGTTGCAATGGTACTTCAGAAAAATGTGTTGTTCTCCGGAACAATCAAAGAAAACTTGCGTTGGGGTAATGACCACGCAACAGATGAAGAAATCGAAAGAGTATGTAAGCTTGCACAAGCCGATGAATTTATTCAGACATTCCCTGATAAGTATGATACTTATATCGAACAGGGCGGTTCAAATGTATCGGGCGGTCAGAAACAAAGACTTTGTATCGCAAGAGCTTTGTTAAAGAAACCGAAAATCCTTATTTTGGACGACAGTACAAGTGCGGTTGATACAAAGACAGATGCAAGTATCAGACGTGCGTTCCGTGAAGAAATACCGAATACAACAAAGATTATTATTGCACAGAGAATTTCATCTGTCGAAGACGCAGATAAGATAATTGTTATGGATAACGGTGAAATAAACGGAATAGGTACTCACGAAGAACTTTTGAAGAACAACGAAATATATAGTGAAGTATATAATTCACAGGTGAAAGGAGGCGGTGACGATGAATAAACACGGTGCACAAAATACCGGTAAGACAATCAAACGTATTCTTTCATATATGAAGAAATACAAATTCAGATTTATCTTTGTATTGATATGTATATTGCTGAGTGCCGTTGCAAACGTTGCCGGCTCAATGTTTATCGGTACGCTTATCGATGACTATATAACACCGCTTTTGGGCAGTACAAACCCTGTATTCACGGGCTTGCTTAAAGCAATCTGCGTAATGGGTATTGTGTATGCAGTGGGAATACTTGCTACATTGTTTTATAACAGAACTATGGTATCAATCGCACAGGGTGTGTTAAAGAAAATTCGTGACGATATGTTTACTCATATGCAGAAATTGCCGATTAAGTATTTCGATACACATACTCACGGCGATATAATGAGTTACTACACAAACGATACAGATACTCTAAGACAGATGATGGCACAGAGTATTCCGCAGATGTTTTCATCGGCAGTCACAATTATATCGGTAGTTGTTGCGATGTTTATATCGAATGTTTATCTTGCAATATTTGTGTTGGTGTTTGCGACCTGTATGATGTTTGTAACAAAGAAGATTGCAGGAGCGAGCGGAAGATTTTTTGTAAAACAACAGCAGTCCATCGGTAAGGTAAACGGTTATATCGAAGAAATGATTAACGGTCAGAAGGTCGTTAAGGTGTTCTGTCACGAAGAACATTCAAAAGAAGATTTTGATAAGATTAACGAAGAGCTTTGTGAAAACGCAACAGAGGCTAATAAATACGCAAATATCCTAATGCCGATTATGGCTAATTTAGGTAACCTGCAGTATGTGCTTATAGCTATTATCGGCGGTGCACTTGCACTAAACGGTGTTGCGGGACTTACACTTGGCGTTATAGCGTCATTTTTGCAACTTTCAAAATCATTTACAATGCCGATAAACCAAATATCGCAACAGCTTAACTCAATCGTTATGGCACTTGCCGGAGCGGAGAGAATATTTAATCTTATGGATGAAGAAGTTGAACAGGACAACGGCGATGTTACACTTGTCAATGTTAAGTACGACAGAAACGACAATATAGTTGAAACGGAAGAAAAGACATATATGTGGGCTTGGAAAGAAGTTCAAAAGGACGGCAGTGTTAAATACACACGTCTTACGGGTGAAGTTAAATTCTTCGATGTTGATTTCGGATATAATCCCGAAAAGATTGTACTGCATGATATAACATTGTATGCCGACCACGGCGAAAAGGTTGCGTTTGTCGGTGCGACAGGTGCGGGTAAGACTACGATTACCAATCTTATAAATCGTTTCTATGATATTGCCGACGGTACGATAACTTATGACGGAATTAATATTAACCGCATCAAAAAGAAAGATTTAAGACGTTCGCTCGGTATCGTTTTACAGGATACAAACTTGTTTACAGGTACAATTAAGGAAAATATCCGATACGGTAATCTTGACGCAACGGACGAAGAAGTTTATGCGGCGGCAAGACTTGCGAATGCAGACGAATTTATAAATATGTTGCCTGACGGATATGATACAGTTATTTCGGGTGACGGCGGCAGCTTGTCGCAAGGTCAAAGACAGCTTTTGTCAATCGCAAGAGCGGCGGTTGCAGACCCTCCTGTAATGATACTTGACGAAGCAACTTCAAGTATTGATACAAGAACAGAGGCGATAGTTCAAAGAGGTATGGACGCACTTATGACGGGACGTACAGTATTTGTTATCGCACACAGACTTTCAACGGTAAGAAATTCAGATGTAATTATGGTGCTTGAACTCGGAAGAATTATCGAACGCGGTAATCACGAACAGCTTATTGCACAAAAGGGTAAGTATTATCAACTTTACACAGGTGCATTTGAACTTGAATGATTGTTTGAAACGTGAAAAATCCGAACTAATACCCATTTGTTTAATACAAATGGGTATTTTAATATGAAAGTATAATATATTTTGTTGCTTTTTTCTACAATGTACTTGACGATAGAGGCGAATTTTGTTAAAATTATAATAATGGTTAAATAACGAGGAGGATTACATGATGAAAAAGTTAATGCTTGGAAATGAAGCGGTTGCACGCGGTGCTTATGAGGCCGGTGTAAGCGTTGTTTCCTCATATCCCGGCACACCGAGTACCGAGATTACAGAAAATATAGTTAAATATGACGATATATACGTTGAATGGGCGCCGAATGAAAAGGTTGCGGCAGAAGTTGCAATCGGTGCGTCAATCGCCGGTGCAAGAAGTATGTCTTGTATGAAACACGTCGGACTTAACGTAATGGCTGACCCTGTTTTCACTGCAAGCTATACAGGAGTAAACGGCGGTCTTGTATTGTGCGTTGCCGATGACCAAGGTATGCACTCATCACAGAATGAACAGGATTCACGTCACTATGCAAAGGCGTCTAAAATACTTATGTTAGAGCCGTCTGACAGCGGAGAATGTAAGGAGTTCACAAAGACTGCATATGAACTTTCCGAAAAATACGATACACCTGTATTTTTAAGACTTTCAACAAGAGTTTCTCACTCACAGAGTCTTGTTGAGGAAGAAGAAAAGCAGGAAGTTGCATTAAAGGATTACGAGAAAAATCCGCAGAAGTATGTAATGATGCCCGGTAATGCGATAAAGCGTCACGTTGTCGTTGAGGACAGAATAAACGCACTAAAGGAAATGGCTGAAACATCACCTCTTAACAGAGTTGAAGAAAACGGCTCAAAAATCGGTATTATCGCAGGCGGTATCGCATATATGTATGCAAAAGAAGCACTTGGCGATAAGGCTGATTATTTGAAAATCGGTATAGTTTATCCGCTGCCTGAAAAGAAGATAAAAGAATTTGCGTCAAAGTATGATAAAGTTTTCGTTATCGAAGAACTTGACCCTGTTATCGAAGATTTCTGTAAGAGCGTCGGAGTTGATGTAATAGGCAAGGACGTATTTACACTTCAAGGCGAATATACACCGTCAATGATAAAGAAAGCCGTTTTGGATATAGACGCACCTGAATTTGACGTTATAGACGAGCCTACACCTGTTCGTCCTCCTGTAATGTGTGCAGGCTGTCCGCACAGAGGTACATTCTATGTACTAAAGAAACTCGGTCTTGTTGTTTCGGGCGATATAGGCTGTTATACACTTGGTGCAACACCTCCTTTGCAAAGCGTTGATACAACAATTTGTATGGGTGCTTCAATCAGTGCCGCACACGGTATGGCAAAAGCAAGAGGTGCCGAATTTAATAAGAAACTTGTATCTGTAATCGGCGATTCAACATTTATGCACTCGGGTATTACAGGTCTTGTTGACATTGTATACAACAAGGGTAACAATACTGTTATTATCCTTGACAACTCAATCACAGGTATGACAGGTCACCAGGATAACCCTACAACAGGTTACACAATCCGTAAGGAAGAAACAAAGCAAGTTAATTTGATAACACTTTGCAAGTCAATAGGTATTGAACACGTTGTTGTTGCAGATCCGTTTGACGTAAAGAATTTTGAAAAGGTCGTAAAAGAAGAAGTTGAAAGAGAAGAACCTTCGGTTATTATCGCACAAAGACCTTGCGCACTTCTTCCGAATATGCGTAAAAAGTATTCGGGTCACTGTCACATAACAGACAAGTGTAAGAAGTGTAAGATGTGTATGAAACTCGGCTGTCCTGCAATTTCATTAGACGGCGATACTGTTAAGATTGACACAACACAGTGTAACGGCTGCGGACTATGTACAAATGTCTGTCCGTTTGGTGCGATTGAAAAGGAGGAAAAGTAGAATGAACATAATGATAGTCGGTGTCGGCGGACAAGGTACACTTCTTGCAAGCCGTATACTTGGTAAGGTTGCAATTAAAGAGGGTTATGACGTTAAAGTCAGCGAGGTTCACGGTATGAGCCAACGCGGCGGCAGTGTTGTTACATATGTAAAGTACAGTGATAAGGTTTATTCACCTATTATAGACCGCGGTGAGGCGGATTTGATTTTGGCATTTGAAATGCTTGAGGCTATGCGTGCTTTGCCTTATTTGAAAAAAGGCGGTAAGATGATTGCCAATACTCAAAAAATGAATCCTATGCCTGTAATCACAGGTGCTATGGAATATCCTAAAAATATTGAAGAAAAACTTAGTGCAAAGATTAATTTGCAGGCTGTTGACGCACTTTCTCTTGCGGAAAAGGCAGGTACAATCAAGGCTGTAAACGTAGTTTTAATCGGACTTTTGGCAAAGAGTATGGACGTAGATAAAAATGTTTGGATTGACGTTATAAAGGAAACTGTTCCGGAAAAATTCCTTGATGTCAATATTAAAGCGTTTGAACTTGGATATGAACTTTAAGGAGTAAAAAGTGCAAGTATTGATTAAAACTCTACATGATTTATTCACTACCTATATAGGTTGGACAGTCGCAATCATTGTTGTTTGGGCTGTTATAGCGGTAGTGCTTATAAGAAACAAAAAGAAAAAGTAAAGGAGATGTACCCAATGGGAATGTATCAGCCGGAAATTGAAACAATGGACAGAAACGAGATTGAGAAACTTCAGCTTGAAAGACTTCAAAAACAAGTAAAGAATGTTTATGAAAATGTTCCGATGTACAGAGAAAGAATGGATAAAAAGGGTGTAAAGCCTGAGGATATAAAAGAACTGAAAGATCTTGCAAAGTTGCCTTTTACAACAAAGCAGGATTTGAGAGATTATTATCCGTTTGACCTTTTTGCGGCAGACAAAAAGGATATTGTAAGAATACACGCATCGTCGGGTACAACAGGCAGACAGATTGTAGCCGGTTATACAAGAAACGACCTTGATATGTGGGCAGACTGTATGGCAAGACAGATTGCGGCGGCAGGCGGCGATGAAAATTCGGTTGTTCAGGTGTCATACGGTTACGGTTTGTTCACAGGCGGTTTGGGTGCACACGGCGGTTCTGAAAGAATCGGTGCTATGACAATCCCTACATCATCGGGTAACACCGAAAGACAAATCAGACTTATGATTGAACTCGGTGCAACTCACCTTTGCTGTACTCCGTCATACGCAATGTATCTTGGTGAAACAATAAACGAAATGGGCGTTAAAGACCAACTTAGTCTAAAAGCAGGTATATTCGGCGCAGAGCCTTGGACGGAAGATATGCGTCATCAGATTGAGCAGTCGCTTGGTATAAAGGCATATGACGTATACGGACTTACCGAAATCACAGGCCCCGGTGTATCTTATGAATGTTCTGCTCAAAATGGTATGCACGTTTGTGAAGATATGTTTATTCCTGAAATTATCGACCCTGATACGGAAGAAGTACTTCCTCCCGGCTCATTCGGCGAACTTGTTTTCACAACGATTACAAAAGAGGGTATGCCTATGATGCGTTACAGAACGCGTGACTTATGCGTACTTGATTATGAAAAATGCGAATGTGGAAGAACACTTGTAAGAATGAAGAAACCTGCAGGAAGAACCGACGATATGCTTATTATAAGAGGCGTAAACGTATTCCCGTCACAGATTGAAGAAGTACTTTTGAAAATCGGTGGCGATATTACTCCTAACTATCAGATTATTGTCGGCAGAGAAAATAACACAGATACTCTTGAAGTACAAGTTGAAATGTCGGAGGGCTTGCTTTCTGATGATGTTAAGTCTGTTGCGGCGATTGAAAAGAATATCGTTGCAAAATTACGCAGTACGTTGGGACTTGGCGCAAAGGTAACGCTTGTTGAGCCGAAAACCATCACAAGAAGTGAGGGTAAGGCAAAGAGAGTTATAGATAACCGTAAACTTCACGATTAATAGGGAGGTAAAAGCTATGAAACTGATTAAACAAATATCTGTTTTTGTGGAAAATAAATCGGGCAGACTTTCGGATATACTTAATGTAATAGGAAAGAACGGTATCGACATCAGTGCATTGTCGATTGCGGATACTACTGATTTCGGTATTGTGAGAATGATTGTAAACGATCCGGATAAAGCGGCTGAAATTCTAAAGAGCAATAATCTTGTCGTAAAGGTTACGGACGTTATTGCACTTGCGGTTGCTGATAAACCGGGCGGACTTGCGGGTGAAATTGAAAAACTTAAAAATGCAGGTATTTCGATTGAATATATGTACGCATTTATCGGTAAGAGCGATAAGGGCGCACTTGTAATTGTTCGTGTTGAAAATCCCGAAAAGGCACTTGAAGTGCTTAAAGACGAAAATGTAACGGTTGTTTCACCTGAAGAAGTTTACAGAATGTAAAACAACTTTTGCAAAATAACGATATTTAAAGAGCAGTAATCTAGGGTTACTGCTCTTTTTGCATGTAAAAATGCACAAAAAATCAATATTAAAATATACAAGCTATACAGTTATCACAAAGAAAAGCAATTTTTGCAATATTTAAAACAAGATATGCAATTCTTTAATGTTTAAAATTTGATATAATTAAATCAATCATTAAAGCATATAAAAGAGGAGGAAATGAAAAATGAAGAAAAAAATAAGTATTTTTTGTTCACTGCTGTTGGCATTACAGATGATGTTGTCATTAGCGGTAGTTCCGGTTTTTGCAGACGAAGAACTGACTTCTGCTGTATACGAAGAACCGGAAAGTCCGGCGGTTACATATAATATGAACGTCGACTGGAAGTTCAAAAAAGCGGCAGACGGAAGTGAATATCCGCTTGCTAAGGCATCGGCAAGCGTTGCAAAAGACGGAAAGAACTTTTACGATGCAGATTATGATGACAGCGATTGGGATACGGTCAGTGTACCGCATCCGATAAATGCGGAAGATTCATTTGACGGTGCTTGTTACGATGCCGGTGAGGCAGGACTTTACAGAGGTTTTATGTTTTACAGAAAGCATATAACAATCCCTGAATCAGATGCGGGAAAGAAATTTTTCCTTGAATTTGAGGCGGTAAGAAACTCTGTTTACCTATATGTAAACGGCGAAATGGTCGGTTACTATGAGGCAGGTATCGCGGCAACAGGCTTTGATATTACAGACTATGTTAAACCGGGTCAAGACAACCTTATAGCAGTTGCGACAGATAACGCGGCTGACAGAGGTCAGTCTGACACAACAAAGGTAACAAAAGAAACAAAACCGGGCAGTGAACCGGGTGCGGCAGACGGTAACGGTTATCAATGGAACACAAAAGACTTCAACGAAGTTCAAGGCGGTATCACAGGTGACGTAATTCTTTACGCAAAGGGTAAGACTTATCAGACTTTGCCGCTATACAATAATCTTAAAACAAAAGGTAACTATATTTATGCGACAGACTTTGATATAAGAGGAAAGTCGGCAACAATCACAGTTGAGGGCGAAGTAAGAAATGAAGATACGGATAAGGACGTTACTTTGGAAGTAAATGTCGTTGAAATGGTTGATCCTAACAAGGACTCAACAGACGCTGACGCAGACCATACAAAGCAACCTTATTTGAGATATTCATTTGAAAGCGACGCAACATCAGTTAAGACAGCAAAAGATACAGGTGCAGATTCTCACTTTATGACAACAGTACCTGACGACGCTTATGCCGATAGTCCTGAACCGACAAGCACAGAAACTGTTGACGTAACAAAAATTGTTGCAAGTGCAAAATGTGAAGATATGAAGTTTTGGAGTCCTGATTCTCCGAACTTATATGACGTATATACAGTCCTAAAGGACAGCGAAGGAAACGTACTTGATGTTCAAAAGACAACAACAGGTTTTCGTAAGGTTGAATATGATATTAACGACGGCGGTCTGAAGATTAACGACCAGCCTGTATGGCTTACAGGTTACGCACAGCGTTCAACAAATGAGTGGGCTGTAATCGGTGTGGCAAACGATTGGTTGCAAGACCTTGATATGCAATGGATAAAGGAATCAAATTCAAACTTTATCCGTTGGATGCACGTTGCGCCGAAGCCGTCACAAATTCGTTCGGGTGATAAGTACGGTGTAGTATCGGCGTGTCCGGCAGGTGATAAAGAGGCTGACGTTGACGGAAGATCATGGGATCAGCGTGTTGAGGCAATGCGTGACGCAATGATTTATTTCAGAAACTCGCCATCGGTAATTTTCTGGGAAACAGGTAACAACGCAGTTACAGCGGCGCACCAACAGGAAATGACAGACCTAAAGAATAATCTTGACCCTAACGGTGAAAGATTCTGCGGTTGCCGTACAATTTCATCAACAGACCAAATTCAAGCGGCTGATTATGTCGGCACAATGCTTAACAGACATGCAAGCAATGCAAAGGCATCTATGGCGGCTATAAAGAAGTACGTTCCTATTATGGAAACAGAATATGCCCGTGAAGAGGCCCCAAGACGTGTATGGGATGACTTCTCACCACCGGACTATGATTACAGAAACAAGTGGCTTGGTTCAGGTGCGTCAAAGACGGACGGTTACGATATACACGACCTTACATCAGAAGATTTCTCATTGGTAGACGCAAGAGCATATAACGAATTTTATTCAGACCGTGTAGGCGGCTCAACAGGTAATGATTATTATTCGGCTGCGGCTATGATGGTATGGTCAGACTCAAATATGCACAACAGAAACACAGGTACTGAAAACTGCCGTACATCAGGTAAGGTTGACCCTGTAAGAATAAAGAAAGACGTATTCTATACAATGCAGACAATTCAGTCAACGACACCTAAATTGCATATCGTAGGTCACTGGAATTATCCGCAGCTTAGCGACGATACATACAACTATCCGCTAAAGTCGTACAACGGTACATATTGGGAAGAAACAGGCGAATACGGCAAACGTGATCCTAAGAACAAGACAGTTTACGTTATCGGTTCGGCAGGTCTTTCAAAGGTTGAACTTTACGTTAATGATAAGCTAAAGGGTACATCAACAAAGCCTGACAGCACATTTATATATTCATTTTCAGGTATTGATGTAACAGAATCGGGTACAGTTAAGGCTGTTGCATATGACGCAAGAGATGAAGTTGTTGCAGAAGACTATATCTCAACAACAGGCGAGGCAACAACATTGAAGATTACTCCTGTTGCAGGCCCTGACGGACTTATCGCAGACGGCAGTGATATTGCATACTTTGACGTTGCAGTAGTAGATAAAGACGGAAACACTTGTCCGCTTGCATATGACAAGATTAATCTTTCATTAAACGGTGAAGGTGTTCTTCTTGGCGGTTACAACAGCGGTGTAGGCGACAAGATTACAACAAACAACACTGATTACTGCTATGCAGAATGTGGTACAAACAGAATATTTGTTCGTTCAACAAGAAATGCAGGTGCAATTACTCTATCAGCATCTCTTGAAGGTCAAGCGCCTGTAACGGCTACAATCAACTCAACAGATGACCTTGAAATGACAGGCGGTTTGACAACAAAAATGCAACGTTCATTTGCACAAGGCGACGTTGCACAGGTAATTCAACAAACAGTTCCGTCACTAAAGACGCTTGGCAGCAGTGCAACTGCTGATTTCTCAGATGACGGCAATACATACACAATCGACCCTGACGAAGACGTTGATAAGTATGAAATGAAGCTTAACGGCACAGCAATAACAGGATATACAAAATCACCGTACAGACCTGATACAACAACAGGCGTATTGTGTGACGCAATCAAGACTTTGGAGGCTTTAAAGAAAGTCAATCCGAATATTGAATACACAATTCAAACAGAGGGTGACGTTCCGTCATACACAGACGGCAGCTTGCCGATTGTTTCAATCACAGGCGGTTTGAAAGACGGTTACACACAAATTGATATTCAAAACGGTTCAACAACTTTGTTTGTAAACAAGGGTGTTGACAAGAACCTGTTAAATGCTCAGATTGAGTATAAAGACGGTGAACTTGTATCGGATATAGGTGCTGTACTTGGCTACCTTGACGGTGTAAGTTACAATATGAACACAAATACAAAGACTGCTAACGTAATATACAACGCAGAAAATGCTCCAAATGCAGTTCTTGAATATGCTAACGGCACAGCAAGAGTTACGGCTGTAGACGCTATTGAAAATGCAAACTTGATTTTCGCAAGCTATAACGCAGATAAAACTCTAAAGAGCATTGATACAAAGAAAGTTACACTTGATAAGAGCGGTGCGTATAATGATTATCCTGTATCATCAAGCTTTGTAACAACAGACAATATGAAGGTTATGCTATGGAAAAGCGATATGGCTACACCGATTTGCAAACCGGTTGTAATCGGCGAAAGCGAAAAAGCAGACACAACAGCATTGTTCAGCAAAGAAGATGACGGCGATAATGCACTTTTGAGCCTGTCAAGTGTTAAGAATTCAATCGTGGACGGCATTGTGGGATTGTTTGCGGACGATTCAACAGTAGGTACACCTCAAACACTTGATACTTTGGCAGCGTCAACGGATGGTGAATCAAGTACACTTACATCAATCACGGGTGATAAAGTTGTAGCCGCAACAATCGAAAATGGTGCTCCTGACGGAACAAAGTATATCAAGACAGGTTCATACGGCAATAATAAGTACGGTGAATATTGTCTTGAAAGTGAATGTGCATATCCTGCCAATACAAAGGCTGACGTAATGATTTCACTTGACGTAAGATTTGACGCAGACGGCGCAGGATTTACACCGGAAGATAAAGGTGATAAGAAAGTTGCAGGTGCGGTTGTATTCAGAAACGGTACAATTCAAATGCAAAGAGGCGGCAAGGATTATACAGATACAAAGATTGGTGCAGATACAAATACATGGTATCATATCGCACTTGTAGGACGTTACAGTGCATCTGACGCAAATGTTGATATGTATGTATGGAAGTACAGTTCAGACGGTACAAAGACTTTTGTACAAAAGGTTACGGGTATGCCTCTTAGAAATATGGCAGCATCTAACGGAAACGGTGTGTCACATCTAAACATACTTGCAAATACAAGTGTTGATAATATAGCACTGTACAATCTTGGCGCAGATACAATTTCACTTGACAGTTCAAGCGATACAATCAAAGCCGGTGAAACAATGTTGTTCACTTACGGTGCAACAAGACTTGACCAATACATCACAGCTCCTGCTGTAACATGGGCAGTATATAACGAGGCAAATGACGCAGTTCTGAACGATGAAAACATAACAATTTCAGAAAGCGGATTGCTTACAATCGGTGCAAATGCGTCAAAGCAAAAGATTACAGTTCGTGCAACAGCGGCAAACGGCGTATATGCGTCAAAGACTATTGATGTAGACGCAGTGGACACATCAACAGATACATACGATACACTTACTCTATCAGCTGATAAAGCAACAGTAAGAGTAGGTGAAAATACACAGATTACAGCAGTTGCATCACTTGACGGTGCTACAGTAACACCGGGTGACGGTGACTTGAAGTACATTGTTTGCAACGAGGCAAATCTGAGAGCATTAAACAACAAAAATATCACAATCACAAATGATGGCGTACTAAGCGTTACAGAAGACGCCGTACCTCAAACAATCACAGTAAGAGGTACAAATAAGTCGGGCAGTGTTCAAGGTACTGTTAAAGTACAGATACTTCCTGCAAATATGAACACAGGTAATGAAGATAAGTATACAGATACATACGTTTCATCAAACGCTTGTGAAGAATACGTTTCAGGTGTAACTCTTGAAGAAGGTTCATGGGACGGTTCGGCTTATTACAATGTAACAGCCGCTTATGATTTTGTAGGATTTCCTGCAAATACATCAGCAGACGTTATTTACTCGGCTGATATGAAGTTCGCAAAGGACGGTGCCGGCTGGACAGTATTCAGTAACGATAAGGGTAAGCTTGGCTTACAGCTTTCAAGTTCCGGCACAACATTGAATGCACTTGGTGCAAGTAACAAGACAGTCGGATCAATGACTGTTGATAAGGATTCTTGGTACAATGTACAGGTTATGTGTTCAACGGGTAACGCAAATGCTTATGCAGTAATGACAGTTTATAAGTATGACGAAAACGGTAAGAGAGTAAATCCTCAAACAGGTGCGGAAGGCACGCCGTACATCTTGACTTGTGCGCTTCGTAATCTTGCAGATAGCTCTGCAAATCATATCAACATCAGTGCAGGTACTTGCGTAGATAACGTAATGAGCTTTAACGTAGCTCCTGATAAGCTGACATTGTCAGTTGATGCACAGACAGTTCTTGCAGGCGGCAGCGCACAGGCATCAACAAAGGCGTCAAGAAAGGGTATTGAATTCCCTTACCTAAATTCAAACTTGATTAAGTATGATATTTATGACGCAGAGAACAAGTATCCTTTGGGCAGTGACAAGATTACTATTGACGCGTCAGGTAAGATTAGCATTGACGCAATGGCAGACGCTCAAGATGTATATGTAAGAGTGTCATCAACAAGCGGCGGTATGAATGACAGCAAGAAACTTACAATTAAGTCTTCGGATATATTTGAAATCAATAAGTTTGGTTTTGAAGATGAAGATATGACTAAGTTTAAGAGAATTGATGTTACAAAGAACTTTAACTACAGTGATGAAGTTACATTCGTTGCGGCAACATATAATAATCTCGGCGCACTTACATCAATCGCATTAAAGAAAGCATACGGCGATCAACTTACAATCGGTGCAAATAAGGTAACAATGTCTTTGGATTTACCGGATACATTTGATAAGGTGAATGATAAGTTCAACGCATTTGTTCTTACAAAGTTGTCATCAGATGGAGAAACAGCAGTTGATGAAAATATGACAGCGGCTAAGAACGGTACATCGGTAAATGTTGCAAACATTCCTGCATTCGATACAGGTGCAAAAGTTGTTGTTCTGGCACTGAAGAAAGATGCTGACGAAACAGATGTAAAGAGTGAAGATATTCTATACTTTACACAGATTACAGCGACAGATATTGCCGATAACGCATTGACAATTCCGGCTTATGAGGCAGGAATGCAGATTAAGCTGTCGGGTAACATAAACGGTGTTCACACAGTTGTAAAAACTGTTGCAGAATAATACAACACGACACGAAAAGAGGTACTCCTACGGAGTGCCTTTTTTCTTGATTTATTTAAAAAATTGAGGTATAATAATAATCATAAATTTTAAGGAGAAAATGTATGGCATTATATACTATTGCGGATTTACACCTTCCGCTCGGGATAGACAAGCCGATGGATATATTCGGTAAGGCTTGGGAAAATTACGTTGAACGTCTGGCGGATAATTGGCAGTCGGTCGTAAAGAAAAATGATGTTGTTGTTTTGCCGGGCGATTTTTCGTGGGCAACGTATCTTGAACAGAGTGTTAAAGATTTTGAATATTTGCATAAATTGAACGGTAAAAAGATTTTGCTTAAAGGCAATCATGATTATTGGTGGACGACAATGAATAAATTGCGTGAGTTTACCGCAGAGCATGGCTTTGATGATATAGAATTTTTACAGAATAATTCGTTTATGTATGAGGACGTTGCAATTTGCGGTACTCGCGGTTGGATAAATCCGGGTTGGGATAATTTCGGCGGTGAGGACAGAAAGATTTTTGACAGGGAAGTTTTAAGACTTGAATTGTCACTAAACAGCGTAAAGGAATGTAATGAAATATATGTGTTCACGCACTATCCGCCAATGCCTGTTTCGCTTAAGGAAAATGAATTTGTACAAATGATGAAAAAGTACCCTGTAACAAAGTGTATCTATGGTCATCTTCATGCGGCGGCTCACAGAAACGCGGTTGAGGGGACAATAAACGGAATTGAATATAAACTTGTTTCGGGCGATTACTTGGGATTTGATCCGATAAAATTACATGATTAGGAGAAATGAATTATGAAGTTAATGTTTGCGTCAGATATACACGGTTCGTACTACTATGCTCAAAAAACAGTTGAGGCATACAGAGAAGAAAAAGCAGAAAAGTTGATTTTGCTCGGCGATATACTCTATCACGGACCAAGAAACGATTTGCCAAAAGATTACGCACCGAAAAAGGTTATTGAACTTTTAAACGGCATTAAAAACGAGATACTTTGCGTAAGAGGTAACTGCGATACGGAAGTAGACCAAATGGTGCTTGAATTTCCCGTACTTGCCGATTATGCGGTTATATTCGTTGACGGAAAGACCTTGTATTTGACTCACGGACACAAATACAATCCGAATAATTTGCCTCCGATAAAAAAAGGAGATTACCTTGTGAACGGTCATACACATATCCTGGCAAATGATGATATGGGCGATTTTACATACTTAAATCCCGGTTCTGTTTCAATCCCGAAAGGCGGTAATCCGCATACATATATGATATACGAAAACGGTGAATTTAAAATTAAAGAATTGAAATAAGGGAGCAGAGAAAGTTGCTTGTATGGTAGATTATAACAGCATTCACTTCGTATGGGACAGTGCATTGAGTTCCAAAAAACGGGGCAAACATTGTTCGTAGGGGCGATCATCGGTCGCCCTTTTTTTGTGTGGTGTTGTAGGGGTGATCATCGGTCGCCCGAAAATCGCATTCACTTCATAAGGGACGGCACCACGACGTCCTTTTTGCCGCCATTCCGTCACTTCGTGCCACCTATCCTTAAGGAGAGGCTTTTAAGGCGCCCCTTGAGGGGAGCTGTCGTGAAACGACTGAGGGGTGGCTAACAACAATTTAACATCAAAAAAGCCGTCATTCATTGACGGCTTTCTTTGAATTTTTCTTTTGTTTCTTCTTATTCTTTTTACACTTCAAATGAGTATCGGGAGTAAGGTGGCCGATTTCCATTTCAAAACATTCCTCAACCTCATCAAGGTTCAAAAGACTGTAATCTTCAAGTATTCTAACCATAACCGCGGCACAGGCATATGCGTCATCATAAGCGCGGTGATGATGAAAATGAATACCGAGTGCGTCACAAAGATTATTTAATTTATGACTCGGAAGTTCGGGATATGCTTTTTGCGACAATTTCACCGTACACAAATAATCAAAAGTCGGGAACGGTATATTAAAATGCTCCAAAGTCGCACAAAGTGCACCGACATCAAAACCTGCATTATGTGCAATAACTGTTTTGTGGTCAAGATACGGCTTTAACTTATCCCAATAATCCGCAAGCGTAGGCTTGTTCACAACCATATCGGGTGTAATTCCGTGTATTTTTATATTATAATCATTAAACTCAAACGGTTCGGGTTTAATAAGAATTTCTTTTCTGTCAGTTATCTTGTTGTTTTCCACCACACATATACCAAGACTGCATACGCTTGTATAATTTGATGTGGCGGTTTCAAAGTCAATAGCTACAAAATCCATATAATCTCTCCTAACGTCATATCATTATACAACTTTTTTTGCCGAATGTCAAAGGATAAAGCAAAAAAGAGTAATTATTTGTACAGAACATAAATTGACAGGCAATTTTATTAGTTATATAATAGATAGAAAGTTAGGAGTGACATATATGCTTGTTGGAATAATAGGTGCAATGGACCTTGAGGTTCAGGCATTAAAAGGACTTATGGACAATGCAGTGGTGGAAACAATCAGCACTATTGATTTTTATAAAGGCAATATTAACGGCGTGGAAACGGTTGTTGCGGTTGCGGGAGTCGGTAAGGTAAATGCGGCGGTCTGCTCACAGACTATGATACTTAAGTATTCGCCTGACATTATGATAAACGTGGGTGTTGCCGGAGGACTTTCGGAAGAATTTAAAATCGGCGACATAGCCGTTGCGGACAGCGTTGTTGAACACGATATGGACACATCACCGATAGGTGACCCTGTCGGCTTGATTTCTGGAATTAATCTTGTGAATATACCTTGTGACAAAAAGCTTGCCGATTTAATGGAGCAGGCAGTAAGCAAGGTAGGCACAATAACATCAAAAAGAGGTGTTATTGCTTCGGGCGACCAATTCATCAGCAAACAGGAACAAAGAGATAGAATAAAAGATAATTTCGGTGCTATTGCCGCTGAAATGGAGGGCGCAAGTATCGGACACGTTTGTTATATGAACGGTGTGCCTTTCGGTGTACTGCGTGCAATATCGGACGGCGCAAACGACGATTCACATATGGATTATCCCGAATTTGCAAAAATGGCGGCGGCAAATTCAATCAAGATTATACTTGAACTTTTAAACAGCATAAACGGAGGAAAATTACAGTGAATAAAATAAAGAGCTTTCAAGTTGACCACAGAAAACTCGGTGTGGGAATTTATGTATCAAGAGTTGATGTAGATATAGTGACATACGATTTACGTTTTTGTAAACCGAACAGCGGAACGGTGCTTGATAATGTGACAATGCACACGATTGAGCATATGCTTGCAACGTTCGTAAGAAATTCTGATATAAAGAATGAAGTGTTATATTTCGGTCCTATGGGCTGTCAAACAGGTTTTTACTTGCTTGTACGCGATGTGGTTCCGAAAGAAAAAGTTCTTGAAACGGTAAAAGATATTTTGGCAAAGACAATTAAACACGACGGCGAAGTTTTCGGAGCGAGTGAGATTGAGTGCGGAAATTATAAAACACTTAATCTTGATTGTGCAAAGAAAGCGTGCAGAGAATACCTTGAGGCTATTCGTGATATAAACGACATAATAACGTATGATGATGTAAACCAAAGGGGATGCTGATGAAGTATTCCTTTTTTATTTGAACACGGTAGGAGTGAATTTTTATGAAATACATTTATCAATTATTTATAATATTGGTTGTTACATTTGTCGGAGAATTGTTGCATTATTTTATACCTATTCCCGTACCTGCGAGCATATACGGACTTATAATAATGCTTATACTTTTGTGTACAAAGGTTGTAAAGCTTGAACACGTTGAAAGAACTTCGGACTTTCTTATTGAAATAATGCCGCTTATGTTTATTCCGGGCGGCGTCGGACTTGTAACGGCTTGGGGCGATTTGAAAGATATGATTTTGCCGGTTGTCGTTATAACAATCATATCGACAATCGTGGTTATGGCGGTTACGGGCAAAGCGACTGAATTGATTATGAAAACAGGCAAGAAGAAAGAGGGCAAAAAAGATGAATAATATAATGACAGACAGCATATTCTTCGGTGCGGTAATCAGCGTTGTGGGATATTTGATAGGAATATTTTTAAGAAAGAAAATTTCGGTTTTAAATCCGTTGCTTGTATCAATAATCTTTGTAATCGCGGTTATAAAGATATTTCACATTGATTATGAAACGTATAACAGCGGTGCAAAGTATATAAGCTATCTTTTAACACCTGCAACGGTCTGCCTTGCAATACCGCTATATCGTCAAATATCCGTGCTTAAAGAACACGCAAAGGAAGTGTTTATAGGCATACTTGCGGGAGTTTTGGCAAGTATGGGAAGTATACTTTTGATGTCGTATTTGTTCGGACTTACGCATGAACAGTATGTAACGCTTTTGCCGAAATCAATCACAACGGCAATAGGAATGGGCGTGAGTGAAGAACTCGGCGGAATACAGACAATAACCGTTGCGGTAATTATCATAACAGGCGTACTCGGTAATATAATCGCTGAGGCGGTTTTGAAAATTTTCAGAATAAAAGAGCCTGTTGCAAAAGGTCTTGCGATAGGAACTGCGTCCCACGCAATCGGTACAACAAAGGCTCTTGAAATCGGTGAAATCGAGGGAGCAATGAGCAGTCTTTCGGTTGCGGTTGCAGGACTTATGACTGTCATATCAGCTTCAATCTTCGCTAATATGATGTAATTCTTCGTTAAAAGCAGTAAGAATTGTTTCGTAAACGATATTCGGCTCATTCTTGAAATACACAGCCATACGTTCCGCCTCTTCACGCGAGCCGGCATATAGTGAAAGCTTTAAAAGGTTGGTGTCGTCATCGTCGTAAAGCTCACATTCGACGCTGTATTCGTTTTTGCGTATACGGGTAATCTTACTGCGTACGGAATTACGGACTTTTTCGGTATTTAAAAGCTCATTGATAGAATTATCAATAGGTTCTTTTATGTAAACAGGTATGTTTGGAGTGTAAAGGTCACTTGCATTCATACCTTTTTTTGTTATTTTATATTTTTCGTTGTGTTCACTTTCAAGAAAGGTTTTAACGTGATGTGTATGTTCGAGATTATCAAGTGCGACTTGAAAATCTTGAAAATTAATGTTACAATTATCAAGAACAAGGTTTATAAGATTATTGTACGGAACATAATCTTTTGCTTGATTTAATGTATAAAGAATAATAAATTGTATTAAAACGGGATCGTTAATTTCCCTTTGATACAACATAAAAAATCACCTCCGTGTATTTAATATCAGTATAACACATTTAATATTAAATTGGTAGAGGTAAATAGAAATCAGGAGAAAAAATATGCCGAGAAAGAAACTTACAGAGGAAGAAGAAATTGCACGCGTAAAGGCGATGTATGAGTATGAACATAATTGCCGCGATAATGGATATACGGTTGTTGCGGGAGTTGACGAGGCAGGCAGAGGTCCGCTTGCCGGTCCTGTATACGCGGCGGCGGTTATACTTCCGAATGACATTATAATCAAAGGAATAAACGATTCAAAAAAACTTTCCGAAAAAAAGAGAGAAGAATTGTTTGAAGAAATAACCGAAAAGGCAATCGCATATAATATATTCAGTGTGGACGAAAAACGAATTGACGAAATAAATATTTTAAACGCAACGTACGAGGCAATGAACGGTGCGGTAAACGGACTCAGCACTGCACCCGATTTTGTGCTTATAGACGGTAACAGAATAAGCGGAATGGAAATACCGCACGAAACGGTTGTAAAGGGTGACAGTAAGAGTATTTCAATAGCGGCGGCATCTATTTTGGCAAAAGTGAGCCGTGACAGATTTATATGTCAAATGGCGGAAAAGTATCCCGAGTACGGCTTTGAAAAGCATAAGGGTTACGGCACAAAGGCACACAATGAGGCTATTTTAAAATACGGTCCGTGTCCGATACACAGAAGAACATTTTTAAGAAAATTATTGGGAGAATGATTATGACGACAAAGGAAATAGGAGATTTCGGAGAAAAGGCGGCAGAGGATTATCTTGTTGAAATGGATTACTTAATACTTGAAAGAAATTACCGTTTGAAATTCGGCGAAATTGATATTATCGCCGCAAAGGACGGCGGACTTGTTTTTGTGGAAGTAAAGACGAGAAAGAGTAATTTATTCGGTGAGCCGAGCGAATATGTTGACCGCAAAAAGCAGGAACGAGTGAAAAAAGCCGCAATGGTTTATGCAGATGTGGAAAATACCGATATGCGATTTGATGTGATAGAAGTATTTTATGAGGAGAAAAACGGAGAATTATTTCTTGTTAAAGTTAATCATATTGAAAATGCTTTTTAATAAGGGGACACTAAAATGAATAGGGACACTAAAAACAACTATTCCGTATTTGACACACATTGCGATACATTGTGTTGCGTGCGTGATGACGGTAAAAGCCTTAATGAAAATGACTGTCATGTTGATTTAAAAAGAATGTCGGAATATAAAAGCTATACGCAAGTTTTTGCTTGCTTTATAGATCCGATATATAAGACGTGCGGTGCGGAGAGAACAATGAATTTAACAGATACATTCCACACGCACATGCAAAATCTACCGCATAATGTTAAAGCTGTTTTAAGCATTGAGGGCGGCGAGGGGATATATTCACTTTCGGCACTTCGCAATTATCACAGGCTCGGCGTAAAAATCGCGGCACTAACATGGAACTATTCAAATCATATTGCTTCGGGTGCGTTGGAAAGTGACGAAAACAGAGGACTGACCGATTTCGGAAAAACGGTTGTGGCGGAAATGAATAAAATCGGTATGCTTATAGACGTTTCACACCTTAACAGAAAGTCATTTTACGATATTGCAAAGGTAACAAAAATGCCGATTGTCGCAACACATTCTTGCTCGGACTTTATATGTCCCCATAAAAGAAATTTGACAGACGAACAATTTAAAATTATTAAAAACAGCGGCGGTTGCGTCGGAGTGAATTTTTATCCGCCGTTTTTAACGAACAGAGATAAATGCGGTATTGACGATATTGTAAAGCATATTGAGCATTTTATGGAGCTTGGCGGTGAGGATAATATCGGTATCGGTGCGGATTTTGACGGCGTTGACTGTCTGCCCGAAGGTATAAGCGGTGTTGAAGATATGTATAAAATATTTGACAGACTGCTTGCAAGGGGTTATACTGAAGAACAAGCAGAGAAAATAAGTCATAGAAATTTTGAAAGGATTTTTGAAAATGCCTAAATTTTTTGTAACACAAGATAAAATATCAGATAATCAAATTATAATAGACAGCGAGGACGTAACGCATATTTCAAGGGTACTCCGTCTTGAAAAAGGTGATAATGTTACGGTGTGTGACGGACAGGGAACGGATTATGACGCTCAAATCGATACGATAGAGCCGAAGAAAATTCTTTTGAATATTGTATCAAGACAAAAGAGCGAAACAGAGCCGAATATAAAGGTTACACTTTTTCAGGCACTTCCAAAAGCGTCCAAAATGGAGTACATCATTCAGAAAACAACGGAGCTTGGCATATCCGAAATTGTGCCTGTGAAACTTTCAAGATGTGTTGTGAAAATAGACAATAAAAAGGACGAGAAAAAGAAAATTGACCGTTGGCAAAAGATTGCCGAATCGGCGGCGAAACAGTCGGGCAGGGGTATTGTTCCGACAGTGTCTGAATTTATGACTATCAATGAAGTGATTGAAAAATCAAAAGAATTTGATTTGTTTTTTGTGCCGTACGAATGTGAAGAACAGAAAACACTGAAAGAGATTTTAACTTCAAAAAGTGACGTTAAGTCGGTGGGATTTGTCATAGGTCCGGAGGGCGGTTTTGATTTAAGCGAAACCGAAAAACTTCATTCAAGCGGTATAGATACAGTAACGCTCGGTAAGAGAATACTGCGTACGGAAACAGCCGGTGAGGCGGTTTTGGCAATGACAATGTATGAGATAGGCGATATAAACTGAGAGCATGTTTTAGGAGATGATTGCAATGACTTTACAAGAGATAATTGATTCAAGTGACAATATTGTATTTTTCGGCGGTGCAGGTGTGTCAACAGAAAGCGGTATACCGGATTTCAGAAGTGTTGACGGACTTTATAATATGAAATACGATTATCCGCCGGAAACAATTTTAAGTCATACGTTTTTTATGAATAATACGGAGGAATTTTACAAATTTTATCGTGACAAGCTGATTGTAAAAGGTGTTAAGCCGAACAAGGCACATATTGCACTTGCAAAACTTGAAGAAAAAGGAAAGTTAAAAGCGGTTATAACACAGAACATAGACGGACTTCATCAAATGGCAGGCAGTAAAAACGTGCTTGAACTTCACGGTTCGACTCTTAGAAACTACTGTATGGATTGCGGAAAATCGTACGATATTGATTATATTGAAAACAGCAAGGGCGTGCCGAAATGCGAATGTGGGGGTATAATCAAGCCTGATGTTGTGCTGTACGAAGAAATGTTAAATGACGATACAATCACAAAATCGGTGCAGTATATCAGTAATGCGGACGTACTTATAATCGGAGGTACATCGCTTAACGTATATCCTGCGGCAGGGTTTATAAATTACTTCAAAGGCAGTAAACTTGTTATTATCAATAAAGCCGCCACTTCTGCCGATAAAAATGCCGATCTTGTTATAAGCGAGCCGATAGGCGAAGTTTTGGGAAGTCTTAAAATATGAAAGTATATTATATGAACGTCAAAAGCATAAATGCCGATGATGAAAAATGGTTTAAGTATTTGTCGCAAAAACGAATTGAAAAAGTCAATAGGTTAAAAAAGACAAATAAAAAATCACAGTCAATAGGTGCGGAACTGCTGCTAAATTATGCGGTGAACGGTGATATAAAAAAAACGGTAAAGTGGGACACAGAAAACGGCGGAAAACTTTACTTAACGCAAAACAAAGATTTGTATGTAAATCTATCACATTCCGGCGGATATGCGGTATGTGCCGTACATAACAAAGATGTTGGCATTGACATACAGCACTTGCGAGAATGTGATATGAATTTGGCAAAACGATTTTTTACGGCGGAAGAAACCGAATATATAAATTGTTCAGCCGATAAAAATAATGCGTTTTTTGAGGTGTGGACAAAGAAAGAAAGCTTTGTCAAGGCAATCGGTACCGGACTTACAATTCCGTTAAACAGCTTTTCGGTGCTTTCCGATACAACCCGGTATGACGGTAAAACATATTGCTTTAAAGAGTATTCGGTTGGAGAAGACGATTATAAAATGTTTGTCTGCTATTTGTCGTAGTTGTAGATATTTGCACTTTCGGGTGAGTAGTTTACAATTTCGTCATAAGCGTCAAGCTGATCTTCACTGTTAGGCGCCCACGGAATAAGCCCTGTACAGTCAGTTGCGGATATGGCATTGCATACGTCAAAGTCAAAATTACTGTTACGGAAAATAACGTGATTCGGATATTTCCTTTTCATAACATCATAACCTTTCTGCTCAAATTTAGTTCGGAGCAGTATTAGTATTATAAAAATCCCGATGAATTATGTCATCGGGATTTTTTCTATTTTATCATATTTATGAAATATTTGTGAAAATCAAGATTTTTTGTAAGTTCGGGGTGGAACGAAGTTACAAGCATATTGTTTTCTCTTGCGGCAACTATATGACCGTTCAGCTTACACAAAATTTTTACGTTATCGCCGACACTGTCAATCCACGGTGCACGGATAAATACAAGCGGAAACGGTTTATCCGATACTTCTGGGATAACGACTTCTTCGGAAAAACTGTCGATTTGCTTGCCATATGCGTTGCGTCTTACGGTAATATCCATAGTACCTATGTGTGCCTGTTCGCCCTCAATATTTTTCGCAAGAACGATAAGTCCGGCACAAGTACCGAAAACAGGCATACCGTTTTCAATCATATTTTTAATCGGCTCATATAAATCGAGCTTGTGAAGAAGTTTGCCGATTACCGTACTTTCTCCGCCCGGGATAATAAGACCGTCAAACGGTTTTTCAATGTCTTTTTTTTGACGTATTTCAAATGATTCCACACCAAGTGCGTCAAGCGAATGTTTGTGTTCAATAAATGCACCTTGAAGTGCAAGTATACCGATTTTCATTATTTACCACGCTCCGCCATAAGTAGTGCAATTTCGTTTTCGTTTATGCCGACCATTGCTTCGCCAAGATCCTCTGAAAGCTCTGCAAGAAGTTTGTCGTCAGTGTAATTTGTAACGGCTTGAACAATGGCAGACGCTCTTTTTGCAGGGTTGCCTGACTTGAATATACCCGAGCCTACGAATACACCCTCTGCACCGAGGTGCATCATAAGTGCGGCATCGGCAGGTGTTGCAACACCGCCTGCGGCAAAGTTTACAACAGGCAATTTACCGTTTTCGTGAACATATTCAACAAGGTTGTAAGGCACTTGAAGTTGCTTTGCAGCCTCATAAAGTTCGTCTTCCGACATATTTTGAATACGTCTGATTTCAGACATCATCATTCTCATATGACGTACTGCCTGAACAACGTCACCTGTACCCGGTTCACCCTTTGTTCTTATCATAGCCGCACCTTCGTTTATACGTCTTAGCGCCTCACCCAAATCCTTTGCACCGCATACGAAAGGTACTTTAAAATCGTTCTTGTTGATGTGGTACTTGTCGTCGGCAGGTGAAAGCACTTCGCTTTCGTCTATGTAGTCAATTTTGATTGCTTGCAAAATTCTTGCCTCTGCAAAGTGACCGATACGGCACTTCGCCATAACAGGAATTGAAACTGCGTCTTGAATACCCTTAATCATTTTAGGGTCGCTCATTCTCGACACACCGCCTGCGGCACGAATATCGGCAGGGATACGTTCAAGAGCCATTACAGCACAAGCGCCTGCCTCCTCGGCAATTTTAGCTTGTTCAGGTGTTGTTACGTCCATAATTACTCCGCCCTTTAGCATTTGGGCAAAGTTTCTGTTTAGTTCCATTTGTGTTGACATAGTTATTAACATTCCTTTCTGATCGGCTTAAATAAATCAGCCGTCTGTTGACTTTTTCCCTGGGATTGGTTATAATTATACCACTGATTGACACTATTAAAAGTGCCAAAATACAAGTTTTTTATGGGGTCAGATTATGTTTAACTTTATTTTTACAGCCGATAAAGCGTCAAAAAAAACGCTTTACGAACAGCTTTATTCGTATGTCGCAGATGAAATAAAAAATAAAAATATTAAAGAAAATGAGCGTATGCCGTCAAAAAAAGCACTGGCAAAATATCTCGGAATAAGCGTAAATACCGTTGAAACAGCATATTCGATTTTGGTACAGGAGGGGTATTTAAGAGCGGTTGCAAGGAGCGGTTTTTATGTTTGCAAGGTTGATATTCCCGTTGGTGACAGAAACTTTGAATATGAAGAAGAACAAGAGAGTGTAACAGCATATAAGGCGGATTTTAAGACAAATAAAGTCGATATAAATTCGTTTCCGTATTCGACTTGGATAAAGCTTTCAAAGGAGGTTATGTACTCAACACCGGAGTATCTTAATTCCGGAAATGTAAAGGGCGATTATGAATTGAGAGAGAGTATTGCAAAATATTTGCACGAATTTCGCGGAGTAAAATGTTCGCCTATGCAGATTGTAGTCGGTGCGGGTATTGAGTATTTGACAATGCTCCTTACAGAACTTTTTGACAGAGATAAAGTGTTTGCCGTTGAAAATCCCGGTTATAAAAAAATATCGGCAATACTCAGAAACAACAACAGAAAAATAAATTATATAGACGTAGATGAAAACGGACTTTGTACGGATTGTTTAAAACAAACAGATTCGGATGTAGTGTATGTCACACCGTCACACCAATTCCCGACAGGTGCGGTAATGCCTGTATGGCGCAGAATGGAACTTCTTTCGTGGGCGGAAGAAGGGGAGGACAGATATATAATTGAGGACGATTATAACAGCGAGTTTAATTTTTCGATTAAGCCTGTTCCCGCAATGCAGGGACTTGCAAGCAGTGATAAAGTCGTGTATTTAAGCACGTTTTCAAGAGTTCTTGCACCGTCAATCAGAATTGCATATATGGTACTTCCGAAAAAAATGCTTGAAAAATTCGACAAGCATTTCGGTACATATTCGTCAACCGTTCCGCGATTTGAACAGCATACGTTAAATAAATTTATTTCGGGAGGGTACTATTCAAGACATTTGAGCAGAGTGAAAAATATCTATAAAAAAAGACGCGATAAGATTATCCAGTCGCTCGGTAACGCAGATATAAGCGGTGAAAGAGTCGGACTTCATATAGTCGTTAAAACGGATAAGGCAAAGGAAATAATAGAGTATGCTCTAAAATGTGACGTGAAACTTTACGATATGGACGATTATTATATGACTGAAAATAAAAAAAGCAATTCAATCATCATAGGCTATGCCGGTGCGGAAGATGATGATATTGAATTACTGAAAAGTATATTTGATAAATTTATATAAATTAAAATATAAAAATAATATTTTGCACGTTCCGGACAATTTATCGACAATCTGAAAAAAGCTCCGATAAAATCGGAGCTTTTTTAATGGAGCGGAAGACGAGATTCGAACTCGCGACGTTCACCTTGGCAAGGTGACGCTCTACCACTGAGCCACTCCCGCATTTTTCACAATTCATAGAATTGTGAAGTGGTGCCTTCGGGTGGAATCGAACCGCCGACACAGGGATTTTCAGTCCCTTGCTCTACCGACTGAGCTACAAAGGCATATGGCGACCCGGATGAGGCTCGAACTCACGACCTCCAGCGTGACAGGCTGGCGTTCTAACCAACTGAACTACCGGGCCATAACACTTTATTTTCATAAAGTGTATTTGGTGGGAGTTACAGGGCTCGAACCTGTGACATCCTGCTTGTAAGGCAGACGCTCTCCCAGCTGAGCTAAACTCCCATTTGCGCTGACCTGTTGTGTCGGCCAACAACATTGACTATTATAGCAGACCTTTTTTACTTTGTCAACACTTTTTCAAAAAAAATTTTTATTTTTTTAAAAAAGATTTTTTTTGGTTATTTTTGACTGATATTTATATTTATTTTTATGTTTTTATGGTGTATAATATTACTAATATAAAATGTATAACTTAGAGGAGGAAACACTTATGAAGAAATATATAAAAAAGTTAATTTCAATTCCCCCTATATTGGCGATAAGCATTTCATTGCTTACTGCGTGTTCTGTTCCGCAGAGCGAATCGACTCCTTCTCCTTCGGAGAAATCAGCAAATGAAACCGTCTATGCTTTTGTCGGAAAAGATATACAAAATCCTTACAACCAAAAAGTTTTTGAGGGTTTTGAAACCGCTTGCAACGAAATCGGCATTGAGGCGGTTTACAAAGCACCGACTTCCGCAACCGCTGACAAACAAATTGAAATTATAAATGAACTTATAGATAATAACGTGGACGGAATCGCCATTTCCGCCAACGATGCCGACGCACTTGAATCTTCACTTACCGAGGCTCTGAATTCAGGCATTGAAGTAATATCGGTTGATGCACCCGTAAATTCAATTTCACGAAAAACACATATTCAACAAGCCGATCCGGAAGTACTCGGACGAAATTTTATAAAGAGTGCGTATGACGTTTCAAACGGTGAAGGCGGTTTTGCGATTTTAACTTCCACAGGCAGTGCACCGAATCAAAATCAATGGATACGCTATCTAAAGCTCGAAATAGAAGAAAATCCCAAAAAATACAGCAATATGCCTCTTATCGAAATAGCTTACGGCGATGATGATGCAACCAAATCTTACACGGAAACACAATATCTTTTGCAAAATGACGCTATTAAAACTATTATCGTTCCTACGACAATAGGCTTGAGTTCCGCCGCCAAAGCACTTAAAGAATCCGGCAAGGATGTAAATCTTATAGGACTTGGTTTTCCGAGTGAATTATCCGAATACATAAAAGACGGAACGTGCGACAGATTGTACATATGGAATACGACCGATCTCGGCTACCTTACCGCCTACACGCTTAAAGCCCTTGACGAAAATGAAATAACAGGCAGCATAGGTGAAACATTTACCGCCGGTTCACTCGGCGAAAAGACAATCACCGCTGACAAGGACAATGCAAGCGAAATAATACTCGGCGACCCGATTATGTTTGACCGCACAAACATCGACTCATTATCGGATATATATTAGTGTAAAATCTCCAAAAAAACACATTTATATGTGTTTTTTTATTTGAAATTATTGCACTGTTCTGCCTATTATGATAATATAATTATACTTATAATTAATTATTCATATTTTCTTTTTTGGGGAGGCACAGAATATATGTATAAAAAAACAATATCAAAAAGATTGAGACTTCCAATTGCCCTGCTTGTCACTATTGCTATTGTTATAATCAGCTATGCCAGTTATATTACCTATGCGGCAAATCAACGAACGATTTCTACTCTTTCTGAAATTTCACACCAAAATCAGACTATTTTCAGTCTTGAACTCGGAAGAGATGCAAAAATCATAGAAAATGCGGCATCTTATATAGAAAAATTGGGTTATGCCTCTTTTGACGATATTCTTACATTTTTAAAGCATAGCCAAATCGATGATCAACAGCATCTTTTAGGAATTATAACACCTGACGGCAAGCTTACCGACATAAACGGAGTCGAAATCGACTTATCTCAATTTCCTAATACAAAAGAGGCTTTTAACAGCGAAGAAACTAAATTCTTTTGCGATTCATATAATGATTTTACATTTCTTGTATGCACTACACCCATAAGAATAGACGGCGAAAATAAATTCGTAATTTTCTCTACATATCTGACTTCCCAATATGCAGATTCAATTTCAACGCCTACATTTGAAAACAAAGGATATTCTTACGTCATTGACAGCGACGGAAAAAGAATTGTCGGTTCATCTCATAATGGTTCATTCGGATTGACATTCGACAATCTGTTTGATGAAATGAGTCAAGCGTCAAGCAAAAATGACAGTGCCATACAGCAAATGCAAGCCGATTTAAAAGAAGGTAAATCAGACGGAATAATAATGCTTAACGGCATTGAAAAATACATTTATTATACACCGCTTAATATAAACGACTGGTACATACTTACCGTTGTGCCAAAAAACGTTGTGACAAAGTACACAACTCAAATTCTTATATGCTGTTACCTGTTCATCGTATTTTGCTCAATCGTATTTTTCTACCTATTGCATACGGCAATCAAAGCAAAAACCACCAGTCAAAAGCAGCTTGAGGAAATGGCTTACGTTGACAGTCTTACAGGCGGTATGTCATATACAAAATTTGTTTTTGAGGCTGAGAAAACACTGAAAGACAATCCCGATGAAAATTATGCTTTAATTAACCTTGATATAAACAATTTCCAATATATCAATGACTTTTTCGGTGATGACGAAGGCGACAGAGCTTTAAAATTTTTGTGGTCTGCCATTTATAAGCGACTTGAGCCAAAAGAATTGTGTTCAAGAATTTTTGACGACCACTTTGTCGCATTAATCACATACGACAATACTAAGTCGTTAGATAACGCTTGCGCAGATTTCTTTAACTCGCTTAAATTATACAGTCCGGCAGGCGGTGTATATAATATGACGGTATCTGTCGGAATTTATCTTGTGGATGACAGAGATATGAAGATAAATTCAATGCTTAATCGTGCAAGAACAACACAAAAGCATTTGAAAGGACAGTCCTCACAATCGCAATATGCAATATATTCTTCAAAGCAACGTGATGATATTATGATGCAGAAAACGATTGAAAACGGCTTTGAGGATGCTATTAAAAACAAAGAATTTAAGGTTTATTTCCAACCTAAATTCAATATTAACGCAAACAAATTCAACGGTGCAGAGGCACTTGTACGTTGGCAAAAGCCTGACGGAACAATAATTTCACCCGGTATGTTTATACCGCTGTTTGAAAAGAACGGCGATATTGTTAAGCTTGACAAATATGTACTTGAAGAAACTTGTGCCAAAATAAGAAAATGGCTCGATTTAGGCTATGACGTTTCGCCAATATCGGTAAACGTATCACTCCTGCAGTTATTGGACGAAAACTTTGTTGAGGATCATATCAAAACAGTTGAAAAATACGGAATACCGCTAAATCTGATTGAAGTTGAATTTACCGAAAGTATTCTTGCAGAAAACGAAAGCTTGCTTATTTCGCTTACAAAGCAATGTAAAAAGCACGGAATTAAAGTTTTGCTTGATGACTTCGGCAGCGGATATTCTTCACTTAATATGCTTAATCTTCTGCCTTGTGACGTCGTTAAACTTGACAAACGTTTTGTCGATAAACTTGAAACAGACGATAAGTCAAAGGCTATTGTTTTGAGCGCAATATCGCTTGCACATACACTTCAAATGTCGGTTACGGCAGAGGGTATTGAAACAAAAAGTCAATACGATTTATTAAAAGAAATGCATTGTGATACAATTCAAGGTTTCTATTGTGCAAAGCCAATGCCTGAGGACGATTACGAAAACCTAATCAAAGGCTGATAAATTACAGACATTATAAAAGGCTGTCGATTTCGACAGCCTTTGTTTTATATTTGCCCTTTCATCTTAAGCACTCGCTCTACTGCACTGTTTAGTGTCTCTTCACTGATTTCGCCGCATTTAACCGCATTTAAAATCTGATTATAACCTGTTTGATAATCGGTCGTTATAAGTAAATCATTACCCGCATTTACCGCTTTAACGTACACATTCTCCATATCTGCGACTGCGCCCATAGCAATGTCGTCTGTCATTATAACACCGTCAAAACCGCACTCATCTCTAAGCATATTGTGAATTGTCGGCGAAAGTGACGCGGGGTTTTCACTGTCAAGTGCATTGACCGTATTATGTGCCACAAGCACACTGCTTGCACCTGCCTCAATTCCGGCTTTAAACGGAAGCAAGTCGTTTTCGCGTATGCTCTCGGCAGTTTTATCGTCATAAACAGTCCCTTGATGACTGTCACCGCCTACACCGCCATATCCCGGGAAATGCTTTAATACGCTCATAATTCCTGCGTTATTCATTGCCGTTACCGTCTTTGAAACGAAATCAGCCGTAACTTCCGCATTTTGTCCAAGACTTCTGTCATACATATAATCAGACGGATTTGTCGAAACGTCCGCAACAGGCGCAAGGTTCATATTAACTCCCAAGCTCAAAAGGAGTTCCGATTTTTCCGTTGCATTTTCAACTGCTGCGTCCATTCCGCCCTCATTGTAAATCTCTTGCGGTGACTTAAATTTTTCGGGTGCAAGATTAAGGTTTGAACTTACTCTTACAACCGTTCCTCCCTCCTCGTCCGCACCGATTATAAGCGGTATGTCGCTTTTATCTTGATAACTCTGTATTTTTTCTTTTACTTCGTCTTTTGTAAGTCCCTCAAAGTCACGTCCGAACATCAATATTCCGCCCGGTTTTATACTCATTAAATCATCTGTTTGTTCGTCATCAACGCAACGCACAAACAGAATTTGTCCGACTTTTTCTTCAAGGCTCATTGTATCCATGAGCGTCGGCTGTTCTGTATCGGATACTCCGTTCTTCACACCGCCGCAGGACGCAAGCATTGCACACATCGCAATACTTATAATTATAGATATTGTTTTTTTCATCACTTTTCCCCTATTTCACATACAACATTCCGTTTTTATCCTCAAGTTCAAAATACGCAGGACGTTCAAGCGGATGCTTGTTCGGCGAATGTAACAATAACAGTAATTTGTCATCAAACGTTTTGAAAATCATACCGTGTCCGCCGTCTTTTTTAAACAGCAGTTCGTCACGTTGTACCCAATTACCGTCTATGTCGCCGTTATCCGACACTGCAATAGCCTCTGTATATCCTTCTTCGCCCATACTTGACCATAACAAAAGTAACGTACCGTCAGCACATCTGTACGGAAACGGACCGTCCGTAACGTATATACCTTTGTTTTTCTGTGCCTCGGCAATCCAGCTCGCCTCACTCGCTTTAAACAACAAAATCGGTTCACCGACTGCTCTTTTTAAATCTGCACTCATTTCAATCGCACACATTTCACCGTCATTTACCTGTACCCATTCATGGCAGAAAATCATATACGGCTTACCGCTTTTGCTTATGTATAACGTGCCGTCAAGAGATTCCCAATCCGGCGGTGTAATTGTACCCTCGCTGTGTACCGTAAATTTGCCGTCCGGCTTGTCTGCCTTTAATACCATAGTTCCACGACATCTGTCCGCCGATTTGAATGACGCAAACATATAGAACGCGCCGTTGTACGCATAAACTTCAGGCGCCCAATAATGTCTGTCCGCCCAAAAATCTGCCGTTCGCGTAAATATCTCTTTTGGTTCAGACCAATTTTCAAGGTCGTCACTGACGTATACGTCAAGCCCTGTCGCGTTGTCCTCCCACACTTCACTTCCGCGTGAGCCGTATAGGTAATATTTGCCCTCATACGGCAATATGAATGGATCACGTATGTTTATATCTTCTCTTTTCATTGTGTTTCTCCTTTTATTTTTGCCACCTCTCCTTTAAAGAGTGGCTTTCGTAGGGGCGATCATCGGTCGCCCTTTTTGTGTTTTCTTCAACGGGCGACCAATGGTCGCCCCTACGAGGGAAAGTAGTGGACTACTTTCCCCGTACTGCGGTCATAATTTGATTATACGCCCAATGATTTGGTGAAACATCACCGAACGGATTTTCTGCATTTTCCGCTATCGGATTACCAAGCACTTTATTCATCATTGTAACCGCCTCCGCGCGAGTTACTGAATTATCAGGCTTAAACGTGCCGTCCTCATATCCGCTTACGATATTTTCATCATACAACGACTTTATATATCCTGTTGCATAATAATCGTTTGGCACATCTGAAAATTCTGTACATATTCCATCTCCGTCAAATGAGCCGTATTTACTCAAAATAACTGCCAATTCTCCACGTGTTATATCTATGTCAGCCTTAAATGGACCGCCATCGTAACCCGAAATATACCCCTTTTCAGTGGCATATCCGACATAATTCGCATACCATTCATCACCCGATACATCGGTAAAATTACTTGAATACGTCTTATTTTCGTCAAAATCAGACGAACATCTTGCTATAATTGCCGCCGCCTCAGCACGGGTTATTGTATTATCCGGTCTGAACGTGCCGTCCTCATATCCCGAAATATACGCTTTACTTCCACCGTTTCCTGTTTTAAGTCTTATAATACTGAATGAATCGGCAGGCGCATTATATGTAAAGTTATTGCTTGCATTTGTTAATTCGATTTCTTTCGGTACGATTGCATTTTTATTATCAAGACTGTTTTCCAAATTTGTATCGCCCGACATAACAGTTGTCTTTGCGATATTTGACGTTACCGTTTCGCCCGATACATTCATTCCGATATTTACGTCACTGTCCATTGTATTGACAACCTTAACGATAACGTCACCTGTTTCCTTATCATACACACTTGACGAATACACAGGACCGTATTCCTTAGGCTTTTTATATGAGCATATAAATTCATCATTCAAATATGCTTTGATTTCATCATCAGTCACTTCAACCGTAACGTCATACCATTCATTATCATTTATATGCACGTTACCGACATACGACTGTTCCGCAACGTTACCCGAAGAAGAACTTACACCGTTTACAATGTGCTGTACCTTTGCGGTTGTATTGCCCCAACCGCCTATATTAACTCTGTAATAATTCAATGCATCATCTGCCGCAACTCCTATTTGGAAACCCTCGCCGCCGCTCAATTTGCGTGCTTTAAGCGACAAAGTATATTGTCTGTTATCCGGATACGGGAAATAACATATCGCACCTGTTTCATCAGAGGATTGGACAAGTGCGCCTTCTTTATTCATTGTCCATTCGCCTTTGCCAATCTTCCAACCCCTATCTTCTAAATTATAATCGTCCTCATAATATTCTTCATCTAAGTTATAATCGTCCTCATCATCATATTCTTCAGACTCACTTGGCGTCAATACACCGATAGTATCACCCGAATATAATCTTATATCTTTAAATTCGTTATGTGTTCCCCAACTGCCGACTGCAACACCGCCTTGAAGTGCGCCATCTTTTTCGATACCGTTCAGCTTAACTTCTGTCGGCAAAGAATAATCACCTTGATTATTTGAGAACAGTGACTGAACGTAATAATTCGGTGTAAGAACGTAATCCGAATTATTAAACCAAATCATATCCGCCGCCGACCACTGTGTATTGCCGTACTTCGCAAACATAGGCGCGTAGCTCGCCATACGCACAACGTCCGCATTTCTTTCAAGACCTGTCATAAACGCCGCCTCTGACAGTGCGTTATACCAAGCATTACCCTTTGACGCATATTCACCCAAAAATACCTTTGTATTTGTGTCACGTCTGTAATTATCATATCTGTAAGCGTGCTGTCTGAACCAATCGGCTGTTTCATAATAATGCTCGTCCATACGGTCGGCAAGTTCCTCGTGTTCATTCGCCCAATTCCATGCAAGGTCGTTTGAACTTCCGCTTGACGCAGTACCGGATGTTGTTACAAGGTTAATATCGGGATATTTTTCGTGTATCTGCTTTGCAAATTCTTCGTATCTTTCAAAGTAAATATCGCCGTACTGCTCATTTCCGATACCTATGTACTTCATATTAAACGGCTTTTTATGTCCCATTTGAATACGCTTCTGCACCCATTCATTACTTTCATCAGTGCCGTTTGCAAATTCGATAAGGTCAAGCGCATCATCAATATACGGCTGTAATTTATCCATAGGAACAAGGTGTTCTTCGTCTGTTGCACTTCCGCTGCGGACTTGACACGCAATACCGCAATTCAAAATCGGAACAGGCTCCATTCCCAAGTCCTCACACATTTGGAAATACTCATAAAAACCAAGTCCGTAAGTCATCATATACGGCTCTATCGCAGACGGATTCCATATGTTTATCATTTCCTTACGCTCCGACACATCACCGATTGTATCTTTCCAGTTCCAAGCCGTATCCATTGTCTGTCCCTCAACGGCACAACCTCCCGGAAAACGCAAGAATTTAGGGTGCATTGCCTCAAGCTGTTCCATCAAATCCTTACGCAAGCCGTGTCCTTTGTATGTATCCTCCGGCATAAGCGAAACCATATCTACATCAAGGTCACTGTCGCCTGTATTTGTAACGATAAGTCCGCTGCCGTCACTTTCAAGTTCTTCGTCAGCAGTGAATGTAACAGAATACTTTTTCCAATCGTCTTTTGAATTACATTTTATAACGGCAGCAGCCTCATTAAAAGGTTCAACCTCAAAACTAGCCTTATGTTCATCTATTACAATTCCCAACGACACCGTCAGTTCACCCTCGCCGCGTGCATATACCGAAAAATCATATTTTTCGCCATTTTTAAATTCCATTCCGCTGAAAGATGTACCTTTATCGCAATCCCATTCGGTTCCGTCATAAAAACCGTCATTACAAATCATTTCACCTTTCGGAATGGTAATATATGTAGGATTATTTTCGTTCATCGGTTTATCTGTTTTAACCTGTATATTTTCGGCGGTATAATATTTGCCGTCCTCTCTGTTAGGCTCTTTGTATATTGAATAAAGTCCCCAATTATATAAATGTCCTTCTTTTTCATCACTCTTTTCAAAAGAACGGTTTTGCACCATTTCCGCATAAAGTCCGCCGTCTGCGGCAGAGTTAATATCCTCAAAGAACAATCCCCACATATCGTCCGAAACGTCCTTACTTCTGTCCGAAGCGTCAATATTAATCGAATAAGGATCTTCCTCACTGCCCGTCACATACAGTGTATACTCTCTTTCTGTGTTGCCGTATGACTGCACAAGTGTTACTGTTTCGGCGGTTTTATTATGCTTAACCGCACCTGTTTCGGTGTTTATAAGTCCGAGATTATCCGTTTCATTCCACACAATACCGTCCGCCTGCGGTAAAGTTATACTGTCGCCTGTCACAATCTGTTCATCGTCTATCGCATATGAATCAAGCATAACATCGGCATTTATTTCACCGTCAGCCATAACTTTTAATATTTCGTCCTGTGAAAGTGCGGTGTTATAAACTCTGAAATCGTCCACTACCGCCGACAAATATGCGTCACCGTCATAGTGCGACTTACCTATATAATTGGCAGTGTTTGTAGGTTCGGATATATCCTTTATACCCGACTTACTCTTTATAAGTCTGCCGTTTCTGTAATATGAAACGGTGTCGCCTTTAATTGTTATCGCATAGTTTACCCAATCTTTTGCGGTTTCCTGCGTGCAATCCATTGTATCAACGGTTGCACCGTTTTTTATCTCCACTCTTGAAGCACCGCCGCTGTACGGTGCAAAGAAAAAGTTTTGGTTTGAGTCAGTACCAAAATCGAAAACTCTGCCCCATGTTGTGAATTTATTAATCTTCACCCACGTTGTAATCGTCATATCGCTTGACAGAATATTATCCGGCAATTCGGCATAGCCGTCAGTACCGTCAAGCAAAAGACCTTTACCCTTGTTACCGTCATCAGTTACACTTGCATCGCCCGACAGTTTCAATTCATTCTTGCCGTTTTGGTCGGCAAGCTGTTTGTTTCCGTCAAACGTGTACTGTAAAACGGGTTTCGGTACATTTTCCGCCGCAATGCTCACACACGGTAATGACGCAAACGTCATTGCCAACGCAGACACCATTGCAATAAGTTGTTTTTTCATAATTTCTCCCTCTTTTTATATAAATTTTATTTGTGACTTCTGTAAATACATTCCGCAACATATTGTTCCAATGCATTCCACTCTTCAACACGTCCTTCTTTTATCGCCAAGTCAATCTCCGCAACTCGCCTCAGCATCCAAACAAGCGAATCCTCCGAAAAGCCTTTGGCGCTGTTTATATATTTTCTTGCAACAAGCAACGGAACGCCTATTCCCGATGCAACCTCAGCTTGTGACGCACCGTTCATTAATTTTACACGGAGCATTTTTTCAAATGTCGAAAGCATTAAATATATAAGCGTAAACACATTTTCTTTGACCGTTTTTAAATCGGCAAGCGTTTCCATTGCCTTTTGTGTATTGCCGAGCATAATCGCGTCCGTAAGTTCAAAAACGATAACTTCCATTGACTTTGCAACAACTCTGTCAATATCGGTTTTATATATTTCTTCATCACAAAAATCAATCAGCTTTTTAATTTCATTATTAATACTCGCCAAACCACTGTCACATATAGTTATAAGGTAATACGCATTTTCTTTTGAAATCTTCTTTTTTGCGTTCAGAAATTGCTTGACAACCCACGTCACAAGGTCAGCCTCGCTCAAATAAGTAAATTCAACCACTGTTCCGACCTTTGCCGCCGCCTTATACAAAGCACTTCTTTTATCAACCGCTGTTTCATCGAAAATCACGACCGTATCGTCAGATATTCTTTTAAACTTTTCGGTCCAAAATTCCTTTTTTTCTTCTGTCGATGCCTCATCTTTTCCGCTTTTCAACTGAAAAATACCGCTGTCCTTAATGTGTATCAGCTTTTTATCCGTCATCATCGGAAAGCTTTCCCATGCGTCGTCATATTCCGAAAACGCAACGTCACGGCCTTCAATTTTTATGTGGTTAAAGTCCGGAAAACCGCCGTCCGGAACACAGTCTTTTACCCTATTAACGTACATTTCACGCAGGTAATCCTCCTCACCGTAAAACACATACAAAGGCGCTAAAATACCCTCTTTAAGCTGTTTTTTCAGTTTTAACAAATTTCCGTTTTTCTTTTCCGCCATACTTATCTCCTATTATATATATCCGTTTCGGCACTGCCGTTTTTATGTATTATAAATTTTATATCGCCGTCATAATCAGTACGAAAAACCTGTGCATTTTTCAGTCTTTCAAGTACATCGTCATTCGGCAAATTATATGGATTATTCTCACCGACGCTTATAACCGCATATTCGGGAGTTAATTTTTCAACCCATTCTTCACACGTTGCGGTATTCGAGCCGTGATGTGCAACCTTTAACAAGTTCGTTTTGCCTGCTTTTCCGTCATCAATCAAATTCTTTTCGGCAAATGATGACATATCACCCGTAAATGTTGCAGAAAAACCGTTATACTCGACGTAATACACATATGAAGTATCATTTTCATCATTACTTAACCCTGTCTTATTTGACGGAGGAATAATTCTTATTGTCATTCCGTTATTATAAGTAAGAAGTGTTTCCTGTGAAATGTAATGCACTGTCGTGCCGTTTTCCCTTGCGGTATTTTCAAGTGCCGCACGCCATTCACTGCCCTCCATATTATCGGGCAGAAATAAATTTCTTACCTTTATATTCTCCATTGCCGCTATAATTCCCTGCACATGGTCTTGATGATAATGACTTACAAACGCACTGTCTGCCTTTGTTATCCCCTCTGTTTCAAGATAATCAAGGTACACCTTTTCACCGGGGTTGTAATCAGAATACGAATTACCACCGCCGCCGTCTATAAGCACATTAAATCGGTACGGTGCTTGAATTACCGCACCGTCACCCTGACCGACATTGACGAATGTAATTTCCACATTATTTGTACTAATCACTTCGCCTATTACATACGAAGTCATCAATGCCGCCGCAACAAAAATTGCAATACGCATTTGACTGTTTTTCTTCTTAATATATTTCACTCCCGAGGCAACGGCAAGAGTGTATATAATAAGTAATAACAAATTCGGTTTTGCAACTGTATGCGATACAAGACCGAGTTTATATGAAATTGTCGGCACAAGTTTTAGTATAAACAGCACACAGTCAACCGCCTGTTTAAACAGCGGTGCGGTGTTGAATACCGCAAGCATTACAAGCAAAATCGGTGCAAGCACCATAATCACCGTCACGCAAGGCAACATTATTATTGACAAAACAATAGAATATATCGAAACAGCACCGAAAAAGTACGCCGAAACAGGCAAAAGTCCGATTGTACAAATTATGCCTATCGCAAAAAGTCTGCGAATGTATTTTATATGTATAAATTTAAGTTTACCGTGCACACAGTCGTAAAAGTAATATATCATAATTGCCGACAGCACCGACATCACAAATCCTGCGTCAAACAGCATTATCGGGTTTGCCGCTCCGACCGCAAGCAACGTTATACCGACTATATCCGGATAATATTTACGTCCGAATTTACTTTCGGTAAATATTATTACCGCTATCATCACAGCCAATCTGACCGAAACGGTATTGTTTGCATTTGCGAAAGCATATATAATAAGAAGAAACACCGTCAAAATATCGCGTGTCTTCTTTTTGAATATGCCCAAAACAAGTGTCATTAAGGACATTAAAAGCATTATATGAAGATACGAAGAATAAAAATATCTTTTCGTACCCGTTTTGGTAAGTATCTTATCAAAATCGTCCGAAAATTCTTTTTTATCCCCTATCAGCACAGCTTTCATTATCGCATTGTAATCGCCCTTGTAATGCTTGTCAATTAATTTTGAAATTGAGTTCTTAAACGAATTGTTAATCGCATATGGTGAATAATCTTTTATCACTTCGTCCGAAAGTTTAACTTCACTGCTGTATGATTTAAAGAAAATCCCCAATTTTTTATAATATTTCTTATAATCAAAGCCATTTCTATTCAATTTTTCAGGAAGTTCGTTGATAAATCCGCCGAAAGTTACGGTATCACCGTATTCCAGCTTATTATCGGAAGTAAGAAGGATTTTATCCCTTACCTTTTCATTATTTACTTTACGCACATCGATTACATATCGTACATTTTCATCTTCTTCACTGTCCTGCGGTATCTCGCACACGCGTCCGACGACAGTCACATACCGCCCTTCATACTTATACAAATCATGTGCATTTTCGCTCACTTGGGCGTTGCAAAGAACTGTGCCCATAACAAGCGCCGTCATCATAACAAGTATTTTTGTATTGAATTTATGTTTAAAAACCGACACAACTGTCAATACCATTATAAGGGACAAAAGAAAAATTAATGCAAACGCAATGTCTATGCGTTCGTAAATATACACCCCAATCGAAAAGAATACGGCGATTTTAATATATTCAACCATATTTCTTACTCCTTGTATGCTTTAATTATATCAAATCGCAGTTTTCTTTACAACGGCAATGTAACTTTTGTAATCTTTGTAACGCGTTTGTAATATAAATGCACCGATTTTTACAAAGAAACATACTTTGCGCGTAATCTACCTGTAATATTAGGCTGAAATTCTGTAATTTTTGAATTATTTGAATTTTGTACACTTTTACATTATTTCACCTGTAAAACGCACTGTTTATGCAACATATTGAACATTTTACCCCTCGTTTTATGTTACAAAAGCTACTGTTTTATTACCGAATTGTTACAAAAAGAATACGATACGATTAAAAAAGTGTTGACAAATGGTTTAATGTGGTGTATAATCCTGTTTGTAATGTTTTAGAAATATATTAGAAATACAAATGCAATTTAAGTAATCGTTAAGAAAACTTAAATCATTAGGAGGTTTTATTTTATGAAGAACTTTAAGCATTCACTTATTGCTGTAATAGCAGTAGCAATGATAAGTTCACTTGCAGTAGCACAAGCATCCGGCTTAAACAATTCAAAAACAGAAAGAGAACAAAGAATAAATGCGGCAGCAGCGGAGCAGAGCATAACAATCGCTCAAAAGGATATTACAGACGCAGTTAAAGGTACTGCCGAGATTTCAACAGAATCTACAGAGACTTCTGCTGAAAATACAGCAGAAGAAAGCGAAATCGCGGCAAAGAGTTTTTACCCTCTTGGCTATGTACTTATCTCAAACGGTTCACTTGACGTAAGAGAAACTCCGTCAGACGAGGCTAACGTTATCGACAAAGTCGAAGTATGTACAGAAGTTGAAGTTATGGAAAACTCAGAGGGTTGGTACAAAATAGCTTATAACGGTGGTAAGACAGGTTATGTTCCGAGCGAATCGATAACTCAAGATAAAAACCTTGCAGACGAGGCTAAAAAGAGTTATACTAATTACAGAATTGCTCAAGTTACACTTTCAGGCGAATCTGTAAGAGTAAGAAGTGCAGCAAACACTGACGCAGATGTTATAGAAGAACTTTCAGACGGTACTTATGTATATGTACTAAGCGGTGAAAATGATTTTATAAAGATTTGCTACGGTGATGACTATAAAGAAGGTTACGTTATCAATACTTCCCTTCAATTCACAGGCGAATGGATAGAAAAAGACACTATCGCACAAAAACAACAGGAAATTGCAGACGCAAAGGCAGCCGCTGAAAGAGCAGAAAGAATTGCCAAGCAAAACGCAGCCGCAGCCAACGTTGCAACATCTGCACCGTCAGCATCTTCACAATCAGAAGAAACACAGTCGGCTCCGTCATCTTCATCCAAGGGACAATCTATCGTAAACACAGCAATGCAATATCTTGGTGTTCCGTATGTTTGGGGCGGTACTTCCCCATCAGGTTTCGACTGCAGCGGTCTTGTGCAGTATGTATGTTCAAAGAACGGTATCAGTGTAAGCCGTGTAGCGGCAGACCAAAGAAATAACGGAACTTATGTAAGTCGTGACAACCTACAACCGGGTGACCTTGTATTCTTCGGTAAGGGCGGAAACATTCACCACGTTGGTATCTATGTAGGTAACGGAAATATGATTCACGCTCCTCAAACAGGTGACGTTGTTAAGATTTCTTCAATCAACACAGAATATCGTATTTCTCAATACGCAGGTGCAGTAAGAGTTTACTAATTCGATTTAATCATACTGTCCTCTCAAAATGAGAGGACAGTATTTTTTTGTTTCATTTTACAGTTAATTATTGACATAAATCTGTTCGATATGATATAATTCGACTATAAATATTGTAAATTACGGAACAGGAGATGTTGTTATGAAGAAAAAAATTATAAGCCTACTTTCCGCACTCGCTCTTACTGCTCAAATCGTGCCATGCGCTTTGGCTGACGGTGACGTGAAGGTTTATGTAAACGATACGGAAATGGTTACGGACGCACCTATAATTATCGAAAATGACCGTACACTTGTGCCTGTTCGTGCTATTTCTGAATATCTTGACTATACAGTCGATTGGGACAACGATACACAGACAGTTGTAATATCAAAAACCAATACCGAAGTTGAACTGCATATAGGTGATGATGCATTTTTCGTAGACGGTATATTGCAATCAACAGACACAGCACCGCAAATCATTAATGATTTAACATATGTTCCCCTTGCCGTAATCGCACAGGCATTTCTATGCCAAGTAGATTGGGACGCCGATAAATATGAAGTACACATTACTCCGCCCTATGAATATGAAAAAGATAATTTTGCTCCGTTAATTCAATGCGGTATTATTTCGGAAAATGATTTAGACAAGGGCGAATATATAACAACTCAAGAAGTAATTGATATGATTTCAAAACTTTGTTTTTCGCGTATATCTGAAAATTCATTAAATGAATGGGATAACTACGACTGTCTAAAACCGCTTGACAATATCGACGATACGCAAAAGATTTCACTTTTACATCTCAATGCAGCTACAATACTAACCTTAAACGATATAATAGGTTTAAAATTTGAAGATAATCTCACAAATCTACAAGCTTTGACCTATGCAGTCCGATTAGCTGACAGCTACAAAACTTTATATTCCCAAAATTTTGAACTAACAGATGCAAGCGAAAGTGATATTTATAATGCCGCATATCAACACGGATTTATCGAAAATGAGGATATATCAAACGCAAATTCACCTATTTTGCGAAAAGATTTTTATGAACTTTTAAACAAAGTATTGTTTTATAACTATTCACCATATAGCGATGACGTAATAAAAATCAACTTATATCGCAGATTGGTATATAGTTCATAAAAACTAAAATTATTCCGAACCGATATATCAAGGGCAGATTTTTATAAAACCTTACAAAATCGTGTTTCATAATTCATAAAAACCTAAACTCAAAAGAGTTTAGGTTTTTATTTTTCCTATTGACAAAATTCGCATACAGAGTTATAATAGTTAGCAAGCTAACTATTAGCATACTAATAATAGAGGTGCTTTATGGATAAAAGTTTTCATTATATGATAATGGTAAACCAATCATTGTTTCAAAAAAAGGTATTGGACGCTCTATCCCCCTATAAACTCACAGCAGGTCAGCCGAAAGTGCTTGACTATTTAGGTAAGCATAACGGTTGCATACAAAAATCAATCGCTACAGGGTGTCAAATCAAGCCAGCAACGCTTACCGGCATACTATCACGCATGGAAGAAAAAAAGCTTATTATACGTCAAACAAAGGACGGAAACAAGCGTTCTTTATATGTGTATTTGACTGATGAGGGCAAACGGCTTCAAGAAATAGTGAATGATACTTTTGAAAAAGTCGAAAATGAGATTTTGAGCGGAATTTCAGAAAGTGAAAAGGAGCAGTTTATCAACATATTTTTTAAAATATGCAATAATATGACAAATACGGAGGAATTACAGTGACAAACAAAACAGAATTAATAAAACGATACATATTTTTACTTGTTGGACTTTTCGTCAACGGACTCGGCGTAAGCTTTATCACAAAAGCCGGACTCGGCACTTCACCGATTACAAGTATCCCCTACACTCTAAGTCTTGGTTTTACGCCGACAGTCGGAATGTTTACGTTGGTTTTTAATATTTTTCTTGTAATTCTTCAAGTAATTCTTTTAAGACGTAATTTTCAACTTCAAAACTTGTTGCAGCTGCCGATTATCGCATTGTTTTCATTCTTTATTGACTTAACAATGTCATTGCTCGGATTTATGCAGCCCGAAACATATGCTATGAAAATTGTATCACTTATAGTAGGCTGTTTAATTCTCGGTTTCGGTGTGTTTATGGAAATGGTCGCAAACGTTGCAATGTTACCGGGTGAGGCAACCGTCAGAGCGGTTTCCGATGTGTTCAGTACCGATTTCGGTAAAACCAAAATCGCATTCGATTCGTCTATGACAGTAATTGCGGCAATTTTATCGTTTATAATGTTCAAACACCTTGACGGCGTCCGAGAAGGAACTATCGTTGCCGCTATTCTTGTAGGCTTTATCGCAAGACTTTTCAAAAAATATATCGGCGGAATAGAAAAAATACTTATTTCTTGATTTTAGTCTTGACATTAGAAGATATTTATGGTATTATAATTGGGTAATTTGCCGATGTGGTGGAATTGGCAGACGCGCGGGACTCAAAATCCCGTGATGGCAACATCGTGTGGGTTCGACCCCCACCATCGGCACCACAAACCTTGTAAGCAGTAATGTTTACAAGGTTTTTCTTTTATTCCGACAGAATGTTTTCAAACAAAATTCGCCTGCAAAATTGTATAGGCTGCTACATACTATATCAGACGTTAAATCCCTAATCAAAATCACCGTGTCAATAACCCCACTCACATATTCATCTTTATTTTGAATACCCCAAAACAAAAAAGAAGAACCAAACTAATGGTTCTTCTTTTAAATTGTCATTCTTTTTTAATACTCGCAAGCCGCAAGAAGTATATCGTTATATGCCCAATGTGTTTCAGAAACATCACTGAACGGACAAGTTAATTTTTCAAGAATTTCAGTAGTCATTTTTCTATCAGTAATTCTGTTGATAATCGCGACTGCTTCACTTCTCGTAAGCTTATTATCAGGCAAGAATTCATCATTCTCATAACCCGTAACAATTCCCTTTTCTGCCAAGGCATTTATATACTTTTTGCACCAATCAAATCTTGCAATATCGGTAAATTTATCTTCGCCGTCCAACGGTTCAATATTAATATATCTTGCGATTATAGACGCAAATTCTGCTCTTGAAATCATATCTTCCGGACGGCATAAGCCATTTTCATCACCCGAAATATAATTCTTTTCTACTGCGAAATTGATATAATTCTGATACCATGTACCATCGTGTACATCGCTGAACTTATTAGCATATGTTTTATTTACATCAAAGTCACCGTCAAGCACCGTCAATATCTTCGCCACTTCCGCACGAGTAATTGTATTATCCGGTCTGAATTGTACCACGCCGTTTTCTTCATAACCGCTTATATACGGTTCATGCTTGGTTATCGGCATTTCCGTTGGATTTGGTGTTTGATTTCCGTCATTCGGTTTAGGCGAATTCGTCGGTTCAACTGTCGTTATCGGCGTTTCGGTCGGAGTCGGTGTAGGAGTAGCTGATGATCCTTTATTTCCGCCGCTTGATCTCTTCTTTGTTATCGTTACATAATACTTATGTTCTACACCATATTTGTTTTTCACTGTGTAGACAACAGGATTTTTTTCTGAATCTGTAAAGTCCTGCGCACCTTTTGGCGAATAATCGTCACCGTGTATTTGCAAAACAGGTTCAACACTGTTAAGCTTTGCACTTGACTTCAACACCAATTTTACATTATCGTCTTCATACTCTGTTTCACCGTACTGTCCGTCAACAGTCAAGCTCTCCAAATACGGATCATCACCAACACGTTCAATATGTACCGTATAAGTTACATCTTCATCGGCTGCCGATGAAAGCGTATACTTAACAGGATTGTCCAAATTACTGAAATCCTGTGCGGTATCGGCACTCGGTGATATTTCATCAGCGTCAAACGTGATTTGCGGTGTCACAGATGATAAATCATAGATATACGGTGATGATATATATATATCCGTACCATCTATCTTCGTTTCACCCTCTTGCACATCAGGCAATGTAAATTCAGTTATCTTACGAGTCGTACGTCTTGGAACTGTGATTTTTGTTTCACTTGAATAATTTGTATCAAAACCATCTATAACAAATTCAATTCTGTATTCCTGCTCACTGTCAGTACTGTAGTTAGTAGGAATATTAAGAGTTGCTGTTGCTGATTTATCTTCAAATGAAATTGTTTTTCCTTCTATCTTTGCACCACCGCTTATAGGCACTGCATACACCTTTACATCTTCAAAGAATATACCGTTCAAGCCTACTGTTACAAGTCCGCCCTTAAACGTTACCGGTGAAGTATAACTTACCTCGTTAATAGTAGGTTTACCATCTCTTGAAATATGTACAGTGTATTCTCTGTCCACATCATCCGCCGCCGATACCTTGTATACAAGTGACTTTGTTTCGTTATCAAAGTTCTGCTCCCCTTCCGGCGCATAACTGTCACCGTCAATTCTGAGATTCGGTGTAAGCTTGCTTATGTCAGTATCATACTGTACTTTTACATAAACATCCTTATCCTGTATATCAGCACTGCCAACTTGATTTTGAACATAGAAATTAGTTATAGTCCTCGTCTTACGTCTCGGAACTGTAACAGTTTTTAGCGGAACATACGATACATTTTCAAATCCGTCAACATCAAATACCAATGTATAATTCTTTGAATTTTCAGTATCATCATTTTCAGGCATTGTTATACTTGCAGACGCACTTCTGAAACCGTCCGTTACATCGCCGACAACTGCATCATGGCATTCAATCTTGCTATTTCCGTCCTCCGATACGGCATAAACTTTCATACTTTCGTTGAAAATACCTGACATTTCAACCTTAACATCACTGCCCTTAAATGTTTCGGGAGCATTCGAAACCGATACACTTGTTATTGTCGGCATACCCGAACGCTTAACTGTTACAGTATATGTTTTTGAAACACCTCCGTCACCTGTCACGGTATATTGTACAGGATTTGTGAAATCCTGTGTTCCCTTTGGTGTGTAATCCTTACCGTCTATATCAACTTTAGGCGTCAACGCCGTTAAATCAGTCGTATAAGGCATATACAATGTTATTGTATTGTCGTCATCATTGATTTCGGCGTCCTTAGTCTGGTTGTTAATTCTAAAGCCTGTAATTCTACAGCTTTCTTTACGCGGTACTGTAACAATTCCCGACAAACCGATTTGCTGTTCTCTGCCGTTAATCGTTATTTTAAAGTCATATTTCTTATCCTCACTTGTATCATTTTGAGGTAATGTAACTTTACCGATTGCATGACCTCCGTAGCCGTCATATTCAAGCATTACCTTTTGAGTTTTTCCGTCACCGCGAGGTACTGCAACAACCTCCATTGTATCCTTAACCTCATCATCTCTTAAATACGGTATAAACTGACCTGTTATATCAACTGTTATATCAGTATCATTAAATGTTTTAGGTTGATTTATGTTTACGTTGTTTACCTTTGCAACGCCTTCTCTCAATACATTGATTTGATATACATTTTTTGTTCCGTCCTCTGCAATGACGGTGTATTCTTTTGTACTGTTCAAATCCTGTGCGTCTGTAGGTGTATATGATACACCTGTATGACTTACTTTAGGTATTACATTGTTTAAATTCGTGTTGTACGGTACATACAAGTACAACTTATTTCCGTTTCTTGAAATTTCACTTTGGTTTTCCGAAACAACAAAATCTGTCAATTCTTTTCTGTTCGACTTTCTTTCCGGAACGGTAAGCGTTGTATTTCCAGACAAATCCTGTTTTTCACCGCAAGCACTTACAGATAATTCATAAACTCTCTTTGTATCATTATCATTCTTCGGAACATTAAGCGTAGCAATGTAATTACCGGTTTCGTCAACCTGTGCGATTGCAGTTGATATACCGCTTCCTTCAGATTCGCCGCTTACAAGTTTTGCACTTACGGTAATTGTTTTTTCATGGTTTAGTGCATTTGCCGCATTATCAAGATTATCACCGTTAATCCGAACCTGTACTCTGCTTTCCGAGTTTTGTTTAGGGTCTTCAAACGTTATGCTGTTCACTTGAGGTGCTGCCTGTTTTTCAACATGAACAGTATAATCCTTAGTTGTAACCTTATCCTCCGCTGTAACCGTATAAACTACATCAGATGTAAAGTCCTGCTCTGTAGCCGGCGAATATGTCGCATACATATCTTCAAGCTCAACATTCGGCAGCAATGATGTAATATCCGCGTCAAAAGGCATTGTAATGCTTATATTTTTACCTTGTTCGCCCGATATTTTTGTATCGCCTATTTGATTATTGATTGTAAAATCATTTATACCGATAAGTCCGCGCTCTTTTCTCGGGACTCGTATAGTTGAATTAACACTTGTTTGTTCGGTATCGCCGATTTTAGCTTTTAATGTATATATTTTATCCTCTGTATCGCTTGTATTTTCAGGAATATTGATTTCTGCCGTATATGTATCAACACCGTTTACAAGGTCATATGTTGCCTCGACAGGATCAACTCCGTCATCAGAATAAATATATACCTTTCTGTTATTCTCGTTTTCCGCATTCTTTATACTGCTCAATGCACGTCCGATTATTTTTACCGTAACGGTAGAAGCCGCACTTGATGTTGGGTTTCTAAGGCTCAGAGATGTAATCACCGGAGTTGCCTCTTTATATATCTTAATCATATAATCGGCAGTCGTTGTACCGTCTTGAGCAGTTACCGTATATTTTGTTCTCGCATAGCCGTTTATATCAACAGTATATTGTATCGGTTTACCTTGGTCATTTGAAATTCTTCCGCCGATATATGTAAGTTTTGAAGGCGTATAATAATCTTGATACTCATGATCATATGGCATATAAACCGTGATTGTATGACTGTCTTCCGATTCATAAATTGTACTTTGACCAAGCTGACCGTCTATTTCAAAATCCGTTATACTGCACACACTTTTATCATAATCGACTATTAAGTTATTTTTAAGTTTTGTTTCTTTATTTTTAACAACATAATATACTTCATATACAACAGGTTTTTCTGCACTTTGGTTTTCCGGAAGAGTTATCGACGCAACATAATTGCCGTCTGAGTCTTTAATAACGTCACTTTCCAAAACAAGAGGAATATCCTCCAGGCTCTTTACTCTTATTTTAACGTTGCCCATAATTGACACACCTTTAACAGTAAAGTCAGCTTTACCGCCTTTATTGTCTTTTTGCGAGCTGTCATAAGTAACCGACTCTACATATACGGAATATAAAATTCCTTCTGCCATTGCACTGTCAACTTCTATTGTACCTGAATAATCATCTTCGCTATAGCCTACACTCATATTATATGAACCGTTAGGAACCATTAAGCACAATATATGGTCGTCGCCAATATAATAATCTGTATCTTCATATGTACAAATATTTTCTGTTCCCTTTGCACCATTCAATGTTGCTTTTACTTGATAAAGATTATCTCCGTTCGCATTTTTAACTGTTGATGTACTGTTTTCGGCAATATTAATATACGTCTTGCTGTCTGTAATAAATTCACCGTCACCACCGACTGCAGTTCCGGTAACAGCAGTAAGATTTGTCGGTACACCTGTTATTGTCAGCTTCGTATTCGCCTCGGTATTTACTGCATTTGCACCTATTCCGCCTTGAACATCAAGCAGATTGGCAAGTGGATTTGTTTCTGTTGATTTTATAGTAGGCTGTGGATTGTTTGAATATGAATTTTTTACAGAAATGGCATTACCCATCATTGATCTTAATGTACAGTTACCGTCTATTGTTATATCAACATTTCCCATAATATTTATCGGAGTAGCCGAATTAGACATTTTTATGTCAAGATTCTTCAATGTAACAGGCGGAAGTTTCGTTGCCGAATCAAGGTTAACTATATTTTCTGTTGATGTTCCCGTTATTACATATCCTAAATCGTTGGTTTTATATTGTACACCGCCATAGGTTACATAAAGATCAGTTACATAAACACTGCCATTTGAAACATCATAAACATCGGCTTGCTTTTCGGTATGTTCTGAATCCAAAGTAAGATTTACAGTATATGTCACTTCACTCTTATCGTTACCCGTTATTTTATACGTTGCTGATGTTGTATTATTAAATTTCATTGCATCTTTTTGAGTAAATGCACCGATAAATTCTATGTTAGGTGTAATATTTTTCAATATGATGTTATAAGGTACTTTTACAGAGATTACTCTGTTCTCATTATCTATAACAGTATCCCCGATTTGACCCGGAATTTTAAAAGAAGAAACACTTATCTCTGTATTGTTTGTACAATTAAATGTATTCTTTGACATCGAATCAACTTTTGAATATCTGTAATATGTTGTACCGTTTTTATATACACGAATCCATTGATTTCCGGCATTTGCATACAAATACAACTTACCGTTTTTGTCTGTACGTGTTTTTATTTTCTTTTCTGCACCTGTATCATTATCAGAAACAAGTGAGTATTCAACATCTTGCTCATCTGTTATTCCGTCAACCGTTGTTTCTACCAAATACTGATTATACTTAGTTGCAGGAATTGTTCCGGAATTATTAAACGCATCAAATGATGGGTCATTATTTGGTGTTGTTCCGAGAGTTGCGTCTACACTTCCGCCATTAATTGTAATAGCGCCGTACGGAGTCTTATTTCCACCGTTACCGATGCCGTAACCTGAGCCGTTACCGACAGCTTTAACATAACCGCCGTTTACAATGACATTTCCGCCTCGGCCGCTTGTTCCCGATGCACTGCCTGTACCGCCTCCGATACCTGCCGCATTGCTTTCAGAATCATCATCGGCATATGCGTAAACATTACCGCCGTTTATAAGTACGTTGATACCCGAACCGTCCTTACCGCCTCCGATACCGGCACCGCCATTTCCGCCGTAAGCATATACAGTACCGCTGTTTACAGTAAATTGTTTCATATCGCCTATACCGGCGCCGTTTGCAGACTTAAATGTTATAACACCGTCATTATCACCCGAATCTTCAACGATAAGTTTTGAAGTAGCCGTTATACCTCTTACCGCCGCAAGATTTACAGATTGCGATTCAATTTTATTTGTGCCTTTCAGTCTAAGTGTCAGTTCAACATCGTCACCTATCGTCAATGCATTGTTTATAGATGAACGAGATAAAATATTAATATTATCTAAAACAATGGTAGGATTTGCACCCTGTACCACCTCAATTACATTACTTGTTTGACTTGTTGATTGAACTATATATATTTCCATATTCTTTGGAATATCATAGCTTGTTGTACCAACCGTAACTGTTACTATATCGTTATTATCATTGTTTTTTGTTATTTTGATATTTCCTTTTGAAATATCAAACTGCGATTTATCATCACCCGTCAAAGAAATATCTTTTGAACCATTAAAAATATATCCATTTAAAGTTGCTGTTACCTTAACACGAATTTTATGAGTTCCCTGCTTATAATGTGCAACTATATATCCGTCCACAACTTCTGCCAAATCACTGCTTATTGCTGTTTCATTTTCGTCAGCTGTTGTTAATGTATATGTACAATTAAGAATATGAGTAGGATAAGTACAGTCACTTGATTTTTCAAAATCAGTTGTTAATTTGATTTTTGTCTGTCCGACAATTTTATTTACAGTTATTTCATCAGGTACAGATAATTTAATTGATGAATTTGCATCTGTACATGTACAGTCTGACCCCGAATATTCTGTCAGTATTGTTTGGTTTTCTATATCGTCTGTACGATATATTTTACCGGCATATGTTACGGCATAGCTCGTTGTACCTTCTGTTACATATACATACAGCTTTGCTTCGCTGTCTGTTACTGTTTTCCATGAGCCGACAGTAACTTCTTTATTTGCCATTTCAACTGCATCCGGCATTGTCAGAACTACTTGTTTAAGTTTATTTCCATACTTATCTTGAACTTTGTCATAATCTGTGCTTCTGAACGTACCATCTACACTGCCGCCGTTTATGTATATATTATTTACACCAAATTGTTCTGTTGTGGGAGCCATTCTTCCCGGTCCTATGGAATAAGTCACCGAAGCACCGGCTGTTGCTTTAATATATCCGCCATTTACGATAATCTCCGCATTAGACTTACGCTCCACACCGCCTATGGCTGTTCCGTATCGTCCTGTACTCGCATTTATGATACCGCCGTTTATTTCTATTGTACATCCGCTGACATCACCACCAGATGTTTTTACACCTCCGCCTATAGCTGTACCTTTCATTCCTCCGACAGCATTAATAGTACCGCCGTTTATTATAATCTTACCATGTAATTGATTTAGATTCGCACCGATTCCCGATGCTTGTGCAGTACCTGTTACATTAAGAATACCGTCACCGTCAATAGTCAAAATCGAATAATCCGACTCTATACTATTTGCTACAACATTAATACCTGCCTTACCGCTTTTTGTATTTGTAGCAGTAACGGTATTTGTGCCGTTTATGTGCAAATTAACATCTGCACCGGATTCAATTATAATAGGCGAACTTGTTGCAGACGTCATCGTTACATTTTCAATCGTCAAATCCGCCTTTACACCTGTTTTTACCGTCACAATATTTGTAACATCAACAGAACCGATATAATATGTACCGGCTGTATTAATTGTCACATCACCGTTTTGTAAATCTGAACTTAGGTCTGTTCCGTCTGTCATAGGTGCAACATCATTTTTATTTATATTTACAGTATCCTTTGAATTATCCAACGGTACGTTCGTAGCTGCTATATTTTCTTCCGTACTTTTTTCATTCGGAGATGAAGTTGCCAAAACCTCAGTCTGCTCCGAATTGATTTCTGTTTTGATTTCATCAGCCGACACCGCAAAATTCAATGTCGGTAAAAGCATTGATAAAGCCAATATTATAGAAACCGCTTTTCTTTTCATTTTAATTCCTCTTTTCATATATCTTAACAACGTATAGTTATCCTTATTATATATTTTATAATACCACAAAGCACTTGAAATTGTCAATATTATACACTGAAAACGACTGTTTTTAACACCGTTTCTCAACATTTTTAACAAAAAAGAGTTATGACAAATCAACTCCAAAATTGTTTCATCATAACTCCAATGTCAAATTATAACCAAGGATAATAAGCTTCCAATCTTACAGAGAATCTGTTTCTGATTGCATTAACATCATTATTGTCAATCCTGCCATCCTTGTTTACATCCCAAATACGCGCTTGTTTTACGCCGTTCGCATCAGCATCCTTACCAACAAGATTATTTGCATCAATACCGTTTACTGCGCCGTCACTGTTGACATCACCTATTCTTCTGTCCACAACTAACAAATATCTCTCCATAGTTGAATCGTTGATTTGATATGTAACCTTATACAAGCCTTCCACTCCGGATACGGCACTGACCGTTCCTTTTATAGTATCAGATGTCGAACCGTCATTTATATTCACGCCCGGATCAACAAATTTATCAAGACCGCTTGTTATTACAGTATATTCGTTACCGTCTGCATCAATGTTATTTATAGGATTATATGTAATATCGGCACTGCAGTCCTTCGGCAAATAGTTTTCACTGAATTTGTGATTTGCCTTTAGGTAATCCAACGCTTCTTTCTGCCATTCCGCATCATGCGTCGTATCCTTATAAATCATAGCAGCCGGTGAATTACCCAAATTAAATGTATATGTAACATTAACAGTCATTGTTGCACTGAAAGAATTGTCTAAAGTATAGTTGCTGTTTGCAAGTTCAATTACTATATCATACACACCTGCATTTATAACACTGTTAAGTTTTGTTTCTGTATCACGTTTAACGTATTTTACGGAATACAAATCCGATGCCAAAGCTTCAGTCGGTGTAACCTTTGCGGTATGTTCCTTACCGTCATAATCAACTACATTGTCTGTAACCGTAAAATTAACTGTTTTCGGCGTAACCGTTATTGTTTTCGATGATGTTTCATCTGCAATATAGTTGCCGTTCGGGAAAGTAATTATTATATCATATACACCGACATCCGTAATTTCAGTCAAGTCAGTTTCTGTACCTTGCTTACGGTATGTTATTGTATATTTACTGTCATCATACGGTGCGTCAACCGTCATATTCGGTTTGTGCGTCTTTCCGTCATATACCCAGCTTTCATCCGTTGTAAAGTGACCCGATTGCGGACTTATTGTAAGTTTATTATCATAATCATTTCCGATTGAATACACTTTATCATTATCAAGTGTAATTTTTATCGTATAAACATCTGCATCGGTCGGATTTTCTACAGTTTCACCCTTTGAATTAGTATATGTAACTTTATATCCAATATCTGCGGGATCGGAAGAAACAGTTGCCTTATGACCGTTTCCGTCATATGTAAACGATGTATTTGTTACCGTAAAGTTTACATTTTCACCTATGATTTTAATTGTACATTCGTCATATATCGTTTCATAGTTAGGGTTTGTTGTATGCACCCTTGCAGTATATATACCGCTTGAAACAGGCACATCGGTTGTGTATTCACCGCCGTTTCTGCTATACTCAATAACATATCCTGCCGCAGGCGGTGTTACCGTTACGTCAGCTGCCGTAAGCGGGTGAGGTAATTGGTCATATTGATATTCTTTGTCACCGCTTAATGAAATTGACGCACCTTGACGTTCAATTTGAATATGCGTATCACCCTCACGTTCCGATATGATACAACCCGATACATAAACATCAATATAATATGTTCCGGCATCTGTTACAGACGAAAGATTATCTTTACCGTATCTTATAATCGGTACAGCGTCTGTCAGTTCGCCACCGTTCAAATCATAACATTTAACTGTCGCTGTATAACTGTTTCCGTCATATATAATATTCTTGGGAGCAGTTACATTAATCTTGATAGATCTCGCTCTTATATTAATCTTAAATGTAACATCTCTGTATGTACCGTCTACATTACTTATACGGATATTCATATTAGCATAATATCCGGCACTTGTCGGAGTACCCGTTATTGAACCGTCCTCGTTGACAGTAAGACCTGTTGGTTTAAAACCCGATATAAATTCAAAACTATATCCGTCATTGCTTCCACCGCTCATTGTTATTTGTGCTGAGTACGGCTTATATGCCTCACCCATAGGAAGCGACGTTGTATCTACGCTAAAGTCAGCCGCATGAGCACATACACCTGCCATAAGCATTGCTATCATTATAATCAAAAATGCAGATATTTTTTTCATTTATTGCACCTCTTTTCCGTTAAATCAATTACACAGCTTATTATTTTAATTGTTATTGCATTTCCGAAAGCATTGTCCAAAGATACGGACAATGCCATTGGAAATGCAATAACACAGGGCGATAACCGCCCTGTGTCATTACATTGCTTTATTTATCGCATTTATTATAATTCGATATTTATTAAGCAGCAGGAGTTGCTTCAGGAGCTGTTGTCTCTTCAGGAGCAACAGTTTCTTCAGGAGTTACTGTTGTTTCAGGAGCAACAGTTTCTTCGGGAGCTGCTGTTTCTTCCGGTTTTACTGTAGGAACTACTGCATTTGCGCCAACCATTCTTTCATTTACTGCAAGAAGAATGTCTGCCTCTGCCCAGTGACCTGCAATGTCATTAGGAGTAAATGTCACGATTGGTGTTGATTCTACAAGAACTCTGTTGATAATTGCAACAGCTTCAGCTCTTGTTAGCGGTGAATATGGACCGAATGTACCGTCTTCATAACCTGAAACGATATTCTTGTCAGCAAGAGTTTCAATGTAATCCTTAGCCCAATCATTTTCAGTTACATCTGTGAAGATGCCATTGTATGAAATCAAATCATATCTTTGAGCTCTTGCGATAACTGCACTGATTTCGCCTCTTGTGATTGTATCCATAGGTCTGAATGTACCGTCTTCATAACCGCTTAATACATCCTTATCTTCAAGATAACCGATGTACTTGTTAAACCAAGCGTCTGAATCAACGTCAGGGAATGATGCTTGATACATACCGTCAGGTAGATCGTCACCATAGCTTAGTCTTGCAATCATAGCTGCAAGTTCGCCTCTTGTGATGTTGTTATTTGGTAGGAATGAACCGTCATCATAACCTGAAGCGTATGGCTTTGTATATTCTGTGTTGATTACAGGTGCTTCTGTCGGCTTAACTGTTGGTACAGGTGTTGCTGTAGCTTCTTTAACAGTTACAGGAATATTCTTAACTATGCCGTTAACCTTAACCTTAACAGTTGCTGTACCCTTACCAACCAATGTGATGTTACCGTTTTCGTCAACAGTTGCTACATCTTTATTTGATGATGTCCATGTTGGTTTAGCTGTTGAGCCTTTTACAGTAGCTGTAACTTTAATCTTATCACCTACAACACCGGAAACAGTATCCTTATCAAGTTTAATTGATACGCTGCTTCCGCCGCCGCCACCGCCGCCGGCTGTTTGAGACATATAAAGTGTAGTTTCTGTTGAAAGTGTGAATGGATATGTAATAGCTGTCTTACCTGCAAGATCTGTGAAGTATGCCTTGAACTTGCTTGGCTTAGCTGTAAGAATCTTTGTATTAATATCGTTATCACTTGTTGCTGATGTCTCGTTTGTATAGATTTCAGCAAGTGGGCTTGTTGAAGTATTTACTTTGTAAACTACAAGGTGGTTCTTGTATGTTGTAGCGTCTGCTGTTGATGCAGGAGATGCTGCAAGTGTTTCTGTAGCCTTATATCTTGCAGAAACAGTATATGCCTTACCATTTTCAAGACCTGTAAATGTTGTTCCTGTCTGCCAATCTGTTCCGTTAATTGAGTATTCAATATTATCACCCAAAGGACCTGCTACAACAATGTTGTTTGTCTTTTGGTCAACACTTACTGTTGGAGCTACAGGAGCCACTTGTGTACCTTGAGTAATCTTACCTGTTCCTTCAACTGTCTTATCAGCAGCTATTTCTGTACCTTCATCATTAACCAATACATAGTTGCCTGATACATCTTCTGTACCTTCTCCGACCTTAGCGAACTTAAAGTCTGAGAATGTTACCTTTTGAGCGTCACCAACTTGTTCTGGTGTTGCAAATTCAGCTTTGAATGTTAGCTTAACCTTATCAGCGTCAGCTGCTTCAATAGCACCTGTTGGTAATGTTGCTGATGCATTTACATTATCATCACCATATGCTTTTGATGCCTCAAATTGGATTTCTGAAAGTTTGATTGGTTTTTTCTTTGCTGTTAGAGTAATTGTCTTAGTCTTTGTTACTGAGCCTTCTGTGTATGATACTGTTATTGTTGTATCTCCATAAGGAAGCTTTGCTTCATCATTAAATTCGTTACCGGCTTTATCCAATAGCTTGTAGTTTGTAACAGGAGCCTTTGTTGCCGAAGCACCTGTACCATATACTGCATTAACTACCAAACCGCTAAAGTTAGGTTTCAAATCAGGATATGTGTATGTTACATTGTCAGGACCTGTTACTTCGATATCTGACATAGCGTCTTGAGTTACGCTACCCTTAACAATTACTGTTGCAGGAGTGAATGAATAGTTAGCTGCATCTGTACCTGTAAGAGCCTTTTCTGTAACTGTTACATCAGGAGTACCCGGTGTCTTTACATCATTAACTGCATATTTATATGTAAATGGAAGTGTTACCTTATCTCCATCAACTATAGATGAATTATTATCCTTAGTTAGTACCAATGAGCTATCAGCAGTTACATCAGCTGTAGCATTAGGGTTAGCCTTAACTGCAGGAACTTTTATAGCATCAGCACTAACTGTAAGAGCCTTTGCTGTAATTGTTGCAGCTGTCTTAAGTGTACCGTCAGCATTAATCTTATCTGTATCCGGTGCAAATGTGTACTTACCGTTTGTTTCCGGTAGTGTAGTTGTTAGTTTAATCTTCTTATCTGTGCCTACATTTTTATCTGTATATGCAAATGTACCTGTAACTGTGTATGAGTCAGTACCTACAAATGCTGTAGCTGAATCCTTAATTGAAATTGTAGGTAGTGTTTGATCTGCAGGAATAGTTAATCCGCCATCATATGCCTTTGTAATTGTTGCGTCTGATACTGTGTAGTAAACTGTCTTTGCAGCTACAGTAATCTTAGCTGATGAAGTAAGTGTTTTACCGTCATAGATAAATTCAACTGTCTTGCCTTTCATGGCAGGAGTTATTACTGTATTAGCATCAACTAATGTTTCACCGATTTTAACTGTAATACCGGCTGCTGCCAATTTATCAAATGATATTTCTGTTCCTGTTGAGTCGCCATCATATATAACATTCAACTTAAGGTCATCTGTCTTAAGCTTATCGCCATATGTATAATCTGTCTTTCCACCGCTAATTGTTGCACTCTTAATCTTCTTTGCACCAAGTGTAGCAACTTGAAGTGCTTGTTTCTCACCTTTTTGATTTGTGTAAACAACAAAAATCTTATTTTTATTGTCAATCATTTCTTTTGTAACAGTTGTTGTTGATGCTGTTGCAGACTTTGCAGCTGTATCATCTACAGCAACTACAACCAACCACTTGTTGCTACCTAATTTTGTATTAAAGTCAGCATATTTAACGTCAGCAGCCGCTGATTCAGATGCTTTCTTAGCACCTATAACAAGACCAGATGGGTCAAATGCGTCACCATCATTGTATGAGCTCTTAATCTTGTTGTTTGTTGATGTTGAAAGTGTAATCAAATCATAATCTGATACTACATTAAATGTTGCACTCTTAATTGTTTTGTCTGTTGTTGCTACTACAAAGTAGTTGTTGCCATTACCATATTTGTCAGCAGCTGTTACTTTGTCAAGAACGTCGCCAGTAGCATTAGATTTGTAAATTGCCAAGTCATTACTGACATTTTCATAGTTTGTGAATTTAAGATCACTAACTGATGTACCATTGTTCTTTTTAATCGTAGCAACTAAATCATTGAAGTTAATTGCTGTACCGTCATAAGCAGTTGTCGGAGCACCGCTTACTGTAATCTCTGTAGTCTTAATTTCACTAACTGTTAATGCACCAAGGTCGCATATAAAGTTACCAACGATTGCATATATGTGCTTACCGTTTACATCAGTTGTTAGTGTTGCAGGAATAGCAGTCAAGCCTGAATCGTCTGCTGCTGTAATACCTGCTGCACCATACTTATATGTAACAGTATCACTTGTATCAAGATCTGCGTGTGAACTATCGTCATAATCGAATTGCAAATTCACACCCGGTTTAAATACATCACCTACAAATTGAGTTGATGCCATTGTACCTGACTTAATAGAAATACCTGTCTTCCTAGCTGCACCTGCAGGGAATAATTGCAATGATGTTGTATCAATATTTAGATACTTCTCCAATTCTGTAGTTGCATGATACGTATAGTCTTCAAATTCAGCAGTACCCGGAATACCCAATTGAATACCAGTATCTTGACCTAAAGTTATAGACACGCCCGGACTTCCGGCAGGTGGCAAAGCCTTAACTTTAAAATAAACGTACATTAAATTTTCTTTATTTTTGAATTCTGAAGCCTTTGCGGTCAAACTTTTATATTGAACACCGAATTGCACAATCTTAATATTGCTATTATCAGTACTCAAACCGGTATTATAATTAGAATCATCTGACTTTGTCATAGCTGCACTTGCTATTTCATAAAGGTTTCTTTTACCGTTATTATAAAAGTATGTTGAATTAAAATTAGCTGAACCGCCTGAATAGTCTAGCATTCTTTCATTCAATGCATCAGCGAAATCATCATCACTATTAACCGGTGTAGAGTCTGATGTAAATCTCTCAGCCACCTCGATATATCTACTATCGTATGCGATACCTGTACCTACTGAATACACACCCTTAGCATTTCCAACGAAGTTATCGAAATTATCAGCTTCAACACAGATAACAAAAGTATCGCCTACTTTTAAGCCATCCCTTGGCAATGATGCTTCTTCATATAGGCAACCATCGCTTGCTGCGTCATACTCACTTGCACTCTTTTTCTCCCGCATATAAACAGCCTTTAATGTAGGCTTTGTAGCTTCGGTTACGCCGGGCTTTAGAACGTTGTCGCCATCAGCAAGAACACTTGCCGGAAAAGTCGACAATACCATGGCACAGCTTAACGCAAATGCTATAATTTTTTTTGTCTTCATTTGACATTCCTCCTGTTTTTTACTTAATCTTTATTTAATCTCATTATAAAATGGGTCTAAATACTTACCTTGTGCTGACAATTTAACATATGTAATATCGTTTGAGTTAATAGCTGTATCAAAGTTACCATCGAATACACGCCAAATAAATAAATTAGCTGCTGATGTTGGTACTGTACTATTAACAACATCTGATCCTTGTGCCTGCAATTTTACAAATGTTATATCGTTAGTATTACGAGAACCATCTATATTTGTATCTCCCAAAAGCGGAAGAACAACTATATTTCTCGTTTCTGTGACCTTCTGCCCATCAAAATCGGTAAACTCATATGTCATTGTGTAAACATCAGGTCTGATAAATTGTAATCCCTTACTTGTAATACCTGTAAGGACGGCATCATTTGCCGTTATAGCCGCCAAATCGGTATCCGTAGCATTTTTTCCATAAACTTTTGTTTCATCTGCAACAGCAGCATTTATACCATTTGCAGTTTTATATCTTGAAACTTTAATCGTTCTTGTCACTTCCGAATCCGAAACCTTATTACCTAAAGAATCATATGCTTCGAAACCAGTATCTTTAAATTCTGATTGTTCATAGACAAATATTGCATATGGGTTTCTGTCCATATTCTTATCTGAATCAGTTTCACCATTCCAAGCATTCAATGTATATGCATTCTTGATATTTGCCTTTGTCGGAATATATTTTGAATCTAAATTCTTAAAGGTATTTTTTTCACTAAACTTATTTATTGCCTCCAATTTATCAGAAACTGAAATATTATCCGCTTTCATAATTTCACCAACTGGTGAGTTACCATAGTTCAAAGTGATTTTTGGTGTCACAAGTTGTTGAACATGGAATGTATATGTTAGAGTCGGTGCATCATTATCTGTACCTGCTTTTGTTGTAATAGTGATAGTATTTTCAGTTTGTCCCTTATTTGTAAGAGGAGCCTTAATTGTGTATGTACCGTCACCATTCTTTGTAGGTGTAAGAGTTGTACCGTCTGATGCTGTTATTGTTGTAGTATCAGGATTTGTAAGTGTTGCATTAAACTGAATGCTATCAGCATCAACATCCGGAACTCTTACATAATAATCCTTAATTGTAGGAGTTTCCGCATTATCAAATGCTACATCATTCTTATACTGGCTATCCTTAAATGGTAATGCAGTTGAATCAACTGTTGAACCCTTGACAGAATTAGCTTTTATTTCTTTAATCGAAGGGTCATTTGCAAGTACTTCATAAACAATGTTTCCGCCAACTTTGGCATCTGTATATTCAGCATAGCCTGTTGTCTTACCGTCATAAAGTAATACCGCTTCTGTTGTTGTTGACTTAACCGAATCAATAACATAGTTTGAATTAGCTTTTAATTCAACAGCAACTACATACTTACCAACCTTTGTAATGTCAGTAACTTCACTTAATTCACTCTTCTGAATATTTCCGTCAGGAGCAGCACCTGCATCGGTCCATGTATAATACTTAATGTCATATTCGCTTTTTCCGACTGTATTGCCTGTAGCATCAACTACAGTGACAACAGGGTCCTTACGAGATGAACCTGCTTTTTGTTTTTGAGTATCAGGATCTACATTTACTGTAAGTTTTGCTGATGTTACTTCAAATGTTGAATCCTGTACACCGATTTTATAACCGTTTGCATAAGTTCCGGCATTATCAATAGAAATTGCTATTGTATAAACAGCGACATTTTGAATTGTTGTTGTAGCATTATCCTTATCTGTTACAGTTGCAGTAAAGCCTGCCGGAAGCGTTGCATCTTTTGCAATATCGCTGTCCGCTACTTTTGTATATGTAGTTTTGCTTGCATCATCATATTTAATTTGATAAATATTGTACTTAGGCGAAATAACTTGTCCTGTATATTCAGCATTTGCATTTACAAGCTCAACCTTCAAATACTTAAACCATGTTGCATAATAAGTTTTATCAGCGTCTATTTTTGTATCCTTATCAAACTTAGTACCGGTACCGTCAAACGCTGTCTTCCAGCCATCAAATTCAAATGTACCGTTTGTTGGTTCTGTTATATCGTATCCGATTGAATCACCTTTGTATAGAGTAACTACACGAGGAGATGTGTCATTACCCTTAAGATCCAAGTTCTTGTTAAATGTAACATTAACTTTGTCAGATGTCGGAACTGAAGGATCTATATCCCATTGTGCATACAATGTTGTTTCATATGCAGTATTTGTACCTGCAATTTCCTTTAGTGCATCCTTAAGTGTCGCTTGGTCTATTTTTGTTGTCGAATCAACAGTTACACCGCTGCCATCAGCTTTTGTGTTCCAACCTTTGAATACATAATGTGTTCTTGTTGGTTCATTTGGCATCATATTGCCAAGTGCATCACCAAGATATGGATATACATACTTTGGATTTGCATCTGTCACTGCTGCATTTGTTTTGTTTCCTGTAACATTACTGTCAAATGTAACCTTTACACCATTGTTCTTAGGAATATCATCTGGAATAACATTTTCTCCCGGATTTACATTTGCAGCTGCCCAATATGCGTATAATGTTACTGTTGTAGGAGCTGATGCCTCACTGCCTTGTGCTGCAAGAGAAACATCATTCAATGTAGGATATTTTGCTGAAGTAACAAAATTACCTGATCCGTTAGGTTTAGTATTCCATCCTATAAATACATAATTTGTTTTTGTAGGATTCTGTGCAGGATCTGTATAGTTTGCTATAGGCGCACCCACAACGTCATTATATGTACCTACACCACCATTTACATCATATCTGATTGTAATATCCGACAGCCATTTTGCATAGTAATCAGTATTACTGTTTATTTGCTTTGTCTTGTCAAATGCCGTAGTTGTCATTGACAATGAACCGCCTGTTACTGTACCTTCATACCAGTTATCAAACGTATAACCTTTGTTGGTCGGTGCTGTTACATCATAGCCAAGAGAGTCACCCTTGAAAATTGTTACTGTCTTAACGTTTGTACCACCGTTGCCGTCTTTGTTATCATTAAATGTTATTGTTACTTTATCACTAGCATCAACATTATCAGCAATATCCCACTGTGCATATACAACCAAGTTGTATTTGCTTCCATTAGCCGTTACACCGTCAAGTGTTGTTGTTATTGCTGTTGCATCTGTAAATGTTGTACCTGAGCCATCTGCTTTTGTATTCCATCCTACAAACTTATAATTTGTTCTTGTAGGAGCTTCCGGCATCAATGTACCAAGAGCATCTCCAAGATGCGGATATACATACTTCGGATTTGCATCCGTTACTGTTGATGAAGCACTTCCTGATGCATTACTGTCGAATGTAACTTTTACACCATTATCATTAGGTGTTTCATTACCCGGTAATTTACCCGGTGTTACAGGAGCATCTGCCCAGTATGCATACAATTCTACCGGATTTGTTCCACCGGCAGCTGTTGAAACATCATTTAATGTAGCGTAATCAGCTGCAGTAATGAATTTACCTGAACCGTTTGCCTTTGTATTCCATCCTACAAATGTATAATTTGCTCTTTTAGGGTCTGAAGGTGCTGCATAAGATTTTGAAGGTGCACCTTTGTCTGTAGCAAATGGTGTTGCCGGAGTTGTTCCGTCGTTAATGTTAAAGTTTACGGTAATATCAGATTTATATGTTGCCTTTACCGTTATATTTGAATTTACTGTTGTTGTCTTATCAAAATCTGAATTATCGGCTGTATTTACCCACTTATCAAAACTATAATTTGTTTTCACCGGTGTTGTTGGCATTGCATCGCCAATCGAATCACCTTTACCGACAGTTATAGTTGTCGGAGCAGTAGGTGATGTTGCACCGTCATAATCAAATGTTACAGTTACCTGATCTCTGCCTGCATATGTCCAATGTGCATACACCGTTTTATTATCTGTTAAAGTAAATGGTGCTTTATCAGTAGTATCGGATTCTGAAGCCGCTCCGTACCAACCATTAAATGTGTATGCATCACCTGTCGCTGACGTCTTTGTCGGAGTAGGCATCTGATATGCGTAAACTGTATCACCTTTGACAACCGTCATAGATGCAGGTGTTACTTGTGCGTCACATCCTGTAGGACTAAATGTCAATGTTACTGCATTGTCCGGATTCTCCGGTGTCCACATTGCATAATAGTCAGTATTGCTTGAAATTGTTTCTGCCTGTAATTGTGTATTTGAGTATGTAGTGCCTGAGCCGTCTGCTTTTGTATTCCATTCTTTAAATGCATAATCTGCTCTTGTAAATGTCGGAATATCACTTGATTTCAAACTTGAACCGGCACTGATTGTTTTGTTTGTTGTGTTTTCTGTTTGTCCATAATTCTCATGGAATGTTACTGTTAACTCTTTGTCCCACTGTGCATAAACAGCAGAAAGTGAAGAAACATTAGTTGGAGCCGTTACACCGGTGTCGCCTTTAAACTCAATTTTGTCACCACCCGTTGCTTGTGTAAACCAACCCTTGAACGTGTAACCTGCAGGTATTTCAAAGTCATCGCTTGATGTACCAACTGTTGGTTTTTGCGATACATGAATTGTTGCATCTTGATTTAATGATACTATAACATCTTTTGTTTTCGGCGAAGTTGATACGTCTGCCGGATAGTTACTGTTAAATGTAATTGTTTTACCTACATCATATTTAGGATAAACTCTTATAACAGAGTCACTGTAACCTTTAGCAACAGCATTTGCATCAATTGTTGATAAATCGTCAAGAGACTGTTCTGTACCAGTTGAATCTACATATTTAAATCCGTAAAAGTATTCATTATTTGAATTTATCAGACTAAAGTCTGTACCCGCTTTTGGAATAGTAATTCCCGAATCAGCATACGCTGTACCATCTGCTATGCCTGTAGCTCCAAATGTTGTGCTTCCGTCAGCACTTGTCATCACATTTGTGTATGTATTATCTTCGTAAAACTTAATGTCATACGATGCAGGGAATAAATCAATTTTACTGTTATCTAACTTCAAATAATTTTCCAACTGACTAGTTGCTGAATAAGAATAATCCTCAAAAGTAGACATATCATCCGGCATACCAAACTGAACACCAATTTCTGTAGCATTAGAAATTGCCATTACTTTTTCCGGATCACTTGGGGTTGCTTTTACTCTAAAATGTATGAACATAACATATTCATCATCAGCTATTGGACCTGGCGTCTTTTTTATACTTCCAAATTGAATACCGAATTGTACAACCTTAGCATTTGTAATTTCTGCGTTATATCCATCCGAACTCTTTGACAATGCAGCACCAGTTATACCATATGTTGTTCTACCATTTTTGTATTTATAGAATGACGATGAACTTGTATCATTTTCCATTCTCTCCTCTAATACACCCAAAAAATCTGAATCATCATTGATAATCGTTGAAGGGGCGTCTTCATAATACTCATATGGTTCAATATAATCTGTACTATATGCGATACCTCCCGCTATCGAGTATAAACCTTTTGTTATACCGGAAAAATGCGAGAAATTCTTAGCTCTTAGACCTATGTAAAAGTCATCACCAGCTTTTAGACTTCCTATAGTATCTTCCTCGAACTTGCAGGTACCATCCGGTGCATCTGCATTACGTTTCATATATACCGCCTGTAGGGTTGGCATATCATTTTCTGTTGTACCGCTTGTTAAAACACCATCTGAAAAATTATACGCCAAACCAACCGGTCCGCACGCAAATACTAACATGATAACGCTTAACAAAGACGCTACTATTTTCTTCATAATAATTTTCCTCCTTTTATTATTTATATATTAAACCTTTTTATCTATAAAAAGGTTCTAATACCTTACCTTGTGATGCTAATTTTACATATGCTATATCGTTTGTATTAATTGCTGTATCATAGTTACCGTCAAAGACTCTGTTCAAGAATAAATTTTTTATTCTTTCCGGAACATTTGTTGCAACAATTGTTCCTCCCTGTGAAGCAATTTTAACATATGCTATATCATTTGTATTTACAGCACCATCCATATTAGTGTCCGACATTTTCGGTATAACGATTATCTTACGGACACATTCCACAGTTTCATTGGCTACACTGTCATAAAAACTATATTTTAAATCGTATATGTCAGGTCGAAGAAATTTCTTTGATTTGCTTGTTATCTGAGTAAACAAATAATTACTCGGCTCATTAACAATCGTATATACTTCATAATTTTTAGCAGATACATTTTCCGAAATGTTACCACCAGACAAACGACATACTTCAATTTCTCTCTGTACCTGTGTTACATCATAAGGTTCTCCCAAAGAATCTGTTGCGGTATATCCCGGATCACTAAAATCAGTCTGTTCATATACGAAAAGTGCATAGTCATTTCTATCCATATTTACTTCTGGATCTGTTGATTTTCCCCAAGCATTCAATGTATATATTATTCTTTGCTTTGAAGCAACATCACTTGGCAAATAACTTGCATCATATTTATTCTTCACATTAAACGCATCCTTTGCAGCTTGTTTATCTGCATCCGCAATATTAGAAGCCTTCATAATTTCACCATAAGGTGAATTACCGTAATTTAATGTAATCTTTGGTTTTAGCAGTCTTCTTATATAAACCGTATATGTTGTACCTCCGGCTGTAATTGTAACAGTATTATTATATCCGTCGTTCACAGTCTTGTCCAATTCAGCAAGATCAAATAAATCTGACGAATACTTTTTAGCGTCTGATGCTGTCACATTGACGCTTGCCGAATTAACAGTTACAGTCGGCTTTTCGGATGAACTTACGTCCATTCTGATTTGTTCCGTTTCATTAGGAACACTTACATAATACGTTTTAGTTTCCGCTTTAAACTTATCTTCTTGTAAAGTCTTGTCCGATGATAAATAATAAGTTGTATCCGGTGACGGAGTCGCTCCCGGATCTGACGGAGTTTCTCCCGGTTTTACCGCAACTATATTATCTATTGCATCATTTGTTCCAAACAGACTTATATCGCCGCTGAAATCAAATAAATTTTTAAGGTTAGTATCATCCGGAGCCGGATGTGTCGTAGCAAACCATGATGCATAAGGATTTGTACCGTCACTACCGGAACCGATAGCAAACGTATCTCCACCTCGAACCATACTCAATACAGTAGGATTCTGGTCTGCCGCAGTTTCATCGGGAGCACTCAAAAGAACGAAAGGCAATTTCAGCAAATACTGCTTTGAATTACTTGCCAAGTCTTTAAATCTTAACAGCGAGTCCCCTTTAAATACCACACCTACATAGCACATTTTCCAGCCGTCTAAAGCACGTTGAGCAGCTTCTGTGCTATTTTCTCTATCATTTAACGCAGTATCTATATCGCATTCACGAACAGATGTAATCTCATATTGTGTATCATTCCACCAAGCACTGCTGTCACCTGTTGAGCTCAGGTTTCCCTTTACCAGCTCATCATTCCAGCTTTGTTCTGCAGTTGAAGATGCAGTTGTTTTATCCCAATACGGCTTTACGTAATTCGGATCATATTCAAACGCTACATCTAATGAATAAACACCGTCAGTAAACAACGGTAAATCGTTTACATTTTCAACGCCGATACCTACCCAAAATTCAAGAGGATTGGTTAAGTTTACATCATCTTTAGTAAATCCTGCTTTACCGGGACTTGCATCATTTGGTGTAGAACCTCTGCCCATAAAATCTACAGATAAAGTTCTGTTTGTTGCCTGTGTTTCTATATTTTCGTATTCATCCGCAGTAGCAGGAATACTAATCATACATACAGCACACATAGATAGTGACGTAAATCCTGACACTAAGCTTTTGAGAATCTTATTCATTACGCACCACCTCCATCATTAGTATAGAACTGAATCATTTTTTTAGCACGTATATTATTTGCATCTATCAAATTCACCGCTCTATCTTTATTTACATCGCAGATACGATATCTATTGAGCAATCCGCCAACATCATAACCTGTAACATTTGTGTTGTTAGCTAAATCTGCGCTGAATCTGTTTCTTATTCTTGAAACATCTTTTGTATCTGCTTGTTTATCATTATTGACATCTCCAAGAGTATTAAGCAAGATTAACGGTCTTTTTATTGAAACGATTGAACCGTCAAAATCTGCGAATGAATAAACAAGTTCATATTTATCAGGTCGGATTCGTTCCGCATTTAATTCGGATATTGTACCGCTCGACGGCAGATTAATTGTCTGTGCATTGACAGATGAATAATCCGTAGAACCGCCATCTTGATATGCCGCATTTGTTTCCGTTAAAACATTAACCGTTATCTTTTTGGTGACATCGGTTACCGCTCCGCCAATCGAATTAATAACGCTTTCATATCCCGGGTCTGTAAAAGTTCCCGAATTCAAAACAAACAATGCTGTATCATCCAAATCATAATTCACACCCGACGTCCAAGCTTCACCGCAATAATTTACACCCACCGTTGCACCTGCCGGCGTATATCCTGCAGTAAATGTATAATCATTTTTGTCAAATTCATTTTTAGCCGTCGCCTTATCCGTTATTGCCGTATCACGCATAATCAAGCCATACGGCGAGTTACCATAATTAAATTTCATCAATTTGGACTCTTCTATTTTTCTGTAAACGTGAATCTTATACGACCTTGTAACTTCGCCTTCATCAGGATCGTCATTAGGATCATCATATGTCATCGTCAATGTAAGCAGGTTATCAACAGGGCTGACGTCAAGTTCTATATCCTCCGACTTATAATAATTATCCGTTGCGTCCTCCGTTGGCGTGGTCAATGTATCAGTTACAGAATTATGTTCACGCGAAAGAGACAGCGTCGCATTTTTTGCTTCATCTCTAAGTTTGAACCAAAGCTTTACTTTGTCAACACTATTTGGCACTGCAACATAATACTCACGTTTTACAGGGTCAAACTTTACAATTTTCCAATTCTGATCATGCAAATCCTGATCATTGTCATTTGTATCTTTAACCATAAGTTCTGTCGCTCTGAGTTTCGCTCCAAGCGACTCTTTAAAGTGAGCCGTTATTTTAACATTTTCTGCCGGCATTTCAAATGTCGTATTAGCCAATGTGCTGTCTGCGAATGTCACATTACCGGTTTCACAGGTCCATCCGGTGAAAACGCAATCTTCTTCGGGAGTTGCTGTTATTGAAACAGCTTCACCTTCACTTGCAGTATATAATCCCGAGTCCGTTTCTGCTTTACCATAATTTACATTATCAGAAACAAGCTCTATTTTATATGTAGGAGCTTCCGTAACTTCAAAAGAGATTTTAAACGTTCGAAGAACTCCATCATTTGATATAACAGAAACTGTACATTCATAAGTTCCTACATCAAGACCTATATTAGTTGTTATATCAAAGTCTACACTTTCACCTTTTTGTAAAATCTGAGGCAACTTTTTGCTGATGGTAAATGCTTCTTTATTCCCATCTTTACTCAAAGAAATAGCAGCTGTCAAGCCGTATATATCGGTTGAGCCTATATTTTTAACAGTAAATGAATTTGTTTGCAAATCGTTATAATCATACCCAACTTGTTTTTTGTCATATGTAAAATCGGGTATTACATCAATTTCATCTCTATCATCACCGTTGACAACCAAATACTTAATCTCAACTGTGTTATTATTCTCATTTACAACATTTCCGTAGTTTGTATATGACGTTGTTGAAAGCGCACCCCTTACAGTTACAACACTGCCAACCAATGTAGGGTCTCCGTCAATAACATCCCACGAATCAACTGTAAAGGTCGAAAGCTTACCTATTTCCGTACCGTCGTATCCATCATATGTTGTTCCAACAAAATCAGAAAGTACAGGAAGCGTTACAGTTGTCGGCAAACTCACACCCGCTTTGATAGGAAACATTGCCGATTGCAAATCCGAATAATCAAAAGTATAGCTGTCTAAATAAATATTTTTTCTCGGATTTGTACTGAATTCAGTATATGGTCCCGGATTTTTTCCCGGTTCCGTTGATGATATTTCAAACTTACCGGCTTTACTTCCAAGGTTTATAATCTGTGCAAGTTTCTTTTCAGAGTCTATTGCAATATCAGCCTTTACAGTAATTGTTGCCGTTCCGTCATCATTTACAACAGCATTATAACCCGTCATTGAAGAATCAATAAGTTCTCCGCCCGGCATTTTCACATCAAATGTTGTACCTGTAGGAATTGTGTTCCCATCTTTATTTTTAACTGTTATTGTCAAAGTACCGTCATCAGCCGTGACAGCACTTACAACCTCCAACTCTTTTGGAAGCTCACTCTCGTTATCGACAACATTTCTTATAAAGTTGACATCAGAGCTGTCCTTTACTGTAAGCCACGGATAATTAATCGATATTTTGTTTATATCCGCAATGTGTCCCAAAATTGTATATTTGCCTACCACTTTGTTTTTGATATCGTCAGGTATATCAAGCAGCTGCGATGTTTCAGTGCTAAGCTGGTACCATCCGATATTAAACTCCGGCACTCCGCCGTTTGGAATATATTTATCAAGTATCGGTTTTGCTTTTGGTGCAAGTTTCAAATCGTCTATTGTTGCAGGATAATCCGCCGCGCCGGTCCAATACGTCAAATTCTCATTTTCTGCCGTGAAACCAATCAAATTAATCGGCGTCACATGTATTGTAACGGTTATATCAAAATCATCATTGTATTTTTGAACAACCGTATAGTCACCTTCTTTTGGATTCCACGAAATCGAGCTTAGATTGCTTGTCGTCTTATCCCACTTAAACACTGCCGGTCTTTCGGAACCGTCTGCATATTGGAGTGATATAATCGACATTTTATCATTTATGAAATCAAGTAAATCATCTATTGTACCATTCTTATAGATGTCATAAGAAGTAACTGTCAGCTCCTCATTCAATGCCTTAACATTTGAAAGTGCCGCTTCAATCTCAAAATTACACTCAACATTTTTATCAGCTCTTGAGTACCATTTGACATCTCCGTCACTGCTGTCGATATAACCTATATGAACACCGTCATCATCTGTAATAGTATCGTCCTGCACTGTAATCATTGTCGAAAACGGTACAATTTTAATAACATCCTTAAGTTCGCTTTTTGAAAGCTTTGCAAACTTTGCAGGGTCTTTTATATAAAAGCTCAATCGTCCGAGTTTTAAATTTTTACCGTTTGCAAGAATAAGATGTTCGTCACGACCTTTTACCGCAGTTATGTATTTAGAAGTTGTACCTTCTTGCGGTAAGAAGTTCATTATTGCTCTGCCGTTGTCGGCATCTGCAATACCTATAATCGGCATACTTACACCAATCATAGACGGTAACTTAAAGTCACCAAAGCTTCCGATTGGGAAATCATCAGTATTTTGTTCAAAATAATCATGAGCAATATCATATGAATATCCGACACTTCCCGAAGAAGTTGTAGGGTTTTTAATCGGCGTATTCGTCGCCACATCCGAAAGCTCTATGTAATTTTTATCATATTCAATACAATAAGATATTGCAGTTGAATCAATATTTTTCAGAGATATATCAACGAAGCCTTGAGTTGTTGAACCGTTAGCCACCATTTTTATGCCACTGAATGATATAGCTGCATTTGGGTAAGATGTTGCAGCCCAAACAATAACAGATACAAAAACAACCACAATAAATGCACTTATTGTGATTTTCTTTTTCCCAATATGCATGCTCTCCCCCCCCTACTGCAATTATCCCTATTATGAGTAATTTTATACTTTAATTGTACACCAACTTATACCAAAAGTCAACATTTCTATTCAAGAAAACACCGTTTATTCTTTACAGTTCATTATCGTATATTGTGTAAATGTTACAATTATTACTGTTTAATAAAATTACATAAAACGTATAAAACGAAAAAAGAATCGACAGAATTAAATCTGTCGATTCCTTAAAGCTAATTAATATGCTTTTATTTTGACTTTGTCGGGACCTTGGTTATCCAATACAGGAGTCTTCTTTCCAAAATACATACCTGCATACAGAAGGTCTTTTGTTGTGATTGAGCCGTCACCGTCAAAATCACAATCAGCTCTTTCAACACGTCCGCCCTCAAAGTTAATCCAAGAAATTATCTTCTTGCCATTTGCTTCGTAATAAGCGCCGGCTGTATTAGTGCCATCACCATATTGGATTTCTGTATGAGCAGATACACCTGCTACTGCTGTTGAAACAGAATATGATGATTCTGAACTCTTATCACTGTCTGATTTGCTATCCGACTTACTGTCTGATGTCACACTGTCTGTTGTGCTGTCCGACTTGCTGTCTGATGTCGCACTGTCTGTTGTGCTATCTGACTTGCTGTCTGATGATGTATCACCATTTGATGTATTATCACTTGATGTATTACCATCTGACGGTGTTTCTGTATTATCGGATTTATCTCCCGTTTCAGTATCTGATGATGTATTATCGCCTGTTTCACCCTTATTAGGTGTATCAGTCGTTGTACTGTCATCCTTACTGTCACCACTGTTTGTTCCATCACTTGGAGTTGATGGTGTATCCGGCGTTTCACTCGGAGTTTCAGGATTATCTGTTGTTCCGCTGTCAGGAGTTGACGGTGTTGACGGATTATCCGTTGTTCCGCTGTCAGGAGTTGACGGCGTTGACGGATTATCCGTTGCTCCGTTATCCGGAGGTTCAGGATTATCACTCGAATCGTCTTTCTTATCAGTATCCTTAGTTTCATCCTTGGTTTCGTCTTCAGTTGTTGTTATCGAATCCTTAATAATTTGTCCTGTATAGTCATCCATAATAATGTTATATAGGAATACATTTACTAAGTTAATATCAACATAATCTATGACGCCGTCACTTACATCATAATCTGTAACGTTACCCGGTGTAATTCTAATCATACCAAAGTCATATTTAGCTTTCACAAAAGTTTCGGTTGAAACAATGTTGGTGATTTCATAATCCAAATAACCTGTTCTGCTTATTACAATATGATATGTATCTGCATCAGGAAGCGAGATTTCAAAGTTGCCGTTCAGACCAACTTGGTAAACCGTATTTCCTGCTGCATCTACCGCAACAAGATTATTGCTGCTGTCATACATTCTTATTTCTGCAGTATCGTCACCTTGAGCAACCGAATGAACTCTGCCTGTTATGTAAGTTTGAAGTTCTGGAACTGTTTCGGCAGTATCTCTTGTAACAGTTACACGATACTTACCGCCGTTAGTTACCGTAGAGCTTACCTGACTTACAATCTCAAAGTCGATTGTGAACGACTTTTGGTTAAGTGCAAGGTCAAACATATGTGTTAATTCTGATGCCGACTTACTTGCTACCTGCGTGCCTTCAATGCTCATATTTAGGATTGGATTATATTCTGTAGTCTTAATCGTAAATTCGATTTCTGTTGCAAGCGGATCTACAAGAACATCGTAGCTTATTACACTTGCATCGAACTTAGGATTTAGTTCTTCGTATCCGTCTCCATCAACTGTATCTGTTACGATAATGTTGCTTAGGTAAGCTGTGTTCTCTCTTACAATCTTAATTACATAAGTGTATGGAGTTTCAGCTACTGTTACGAATACATAATCTACAGCTTCACCCGCGTCAAGCTCAAATTTCTCACTTGCACTGCCGATTGATTCTGCCGAATTTTTACCCTTATGAGTAAATACTATACTGTCAGTTGGGTTTTTAGCTTCTGCTGTTACCGTAATATCCTCATCATAAGGTGAGATATTAACAACATAACTAAAGATTTCAGGGTTAAATACCTTTGACAAATCGAACTTATCGGTTGTCAGACTTGCAAGTCTTGCATCTCCGTTTGCTCTGTCATCACGAGTAATCTTCAATTCGTACTTACCAATCTTACCGTCCTTATTTTCAACAGTTACCGTTACAGTTTCTGTTGAATGTTCACTGTCAAGGAAGCTTGACGGCAATGTAATTTCAGTGGCTGTGCCGCTTGTTACCGTTGTAACCTTACCGTCGCTTGTAGTAACGGCAAGTTTATCATTTGCCGGATCTTTAGCTGTTACAGTCAATGTAATTGTATTGTCTGTGTAATTAACCTTGGCAGAATATTCAGCATCTTTTTCTTCAAATGCAGGAGTCATTTCATATAATCCGTCGCCTGCAGCTGTTTCATCCTCAAGTTCAATGTTTTCAAGGAATGCCTCAGGAATTAACTTATCAAGACGAGTTACATTCAGAACATAAATTCCGTCTTTTTCGTCAACTGTTATCTTAACCGTTACGGTAAAGTTCTTAGTATCAAGAGGAAGTTTATCAAATGTTCTTACGTCACCGTCTACATAAGCTCCGCCGTCGATACTCATACTTACTTGTGCATTTTCATAAGTATTCTTTGTATGTACGGTAAATGCTTCGGTATCCTTACCTATTTCAACATCATAATTTCTTACTATCGGTGAGAACTTAGTCTTCATAGTAGCATTATCTGTCCACAAATCAGTTAAGATAGGTGCGTCTGTATTATAAACAGTTACTACATATTCATTAATAAGCTCGTATCCGCTTTCAGTAAACTTAGTTGCACGGAATGTGAATGTTGCCTGTCCGCTTTCGCCTATAGACTGTGCCAAGTATGAACCCATACCTTCTTGCAATGAGTAATCTCTCATTGTTTCATTGATTACTTCAATGTAAACATTCGGGTCATCACTCTTAGCAAACAAGTACGGTGTAGCACCGTCATTAACGGCACTGTAAACAAATACTTTTTCGTCAAACGCTGTGAAGAATGTTGCATCCTTGCCTGTCTGGTTGATTGTCGGATCAATCATAATATGATTGATGAACGGTTCATAAGGCTTGTCTGCATCGCTTTCAGCATATACAACGAACGACTTGTTAATACCGCTTATTGTGCTTACAACATTAATGTCGAATCTTTCCTTTTGTGTTGACATTGTAAAGTCAATGTCCTTTCCGCTTTCAATCTCTCTGCCGTTTACAGTAATTATTGCATCGCTGTCGGCTGAAGTTATATTAAGCGGAATTGTTGTTGTACCTTCCGGTACTGTTATTGTTTCAAGAGTGCTGTTTGTTATCGCATCTCCGTTCAATGTACCGCTGATACCGTTGATTGCAGTATCACGCAAGATTGTTACAGAATACTTCTGCATTGTAGCACCGTTTCTGACTGTAATAATTCTTACTGTCTTATTACCGTTCAATGCAAATGTTCCGATACCGCTTACGTTTGCAGAACTGCTTGCTGCCTTAGCATTTATTGTTACACGGGTTGTTGATGCATCTACATATGTGTAGTAGTTAAGCTCTCTTGCCGAGAAATCCGGAATTATGTCCTTACCGTCTACAGTCAAGCTGCTTAGGTCAGGAATATCGGCTGCCATATTCTTTCTGAATATATCCAATGTGTATGTTACTTCAGGCAATGAATCATCAGCTGATGCATATACCTTGATTGCAACTGAGTTATATACTCCGTCTGTCAAGTCTATATCCATAGCGCCTGTATATTCTGTGCCGTTTACTTTAATCACACTGCCCGGATTTAATGCAGCTGTTTCAAGAGTTACCTTATTTACCTGATAAGGAACTGTTACATAATAGTTCTTTACGTCTCTTGTAAATGCCGGTACGACTGTACCCTTATTAAGAACAAGTTCTGTTAGAGCATTATCGTTATCCGAATCAGGACGATATACATTTACAAGATATACACGCTTAGTTATTGATAACTCTGCAGGAGATTTTGTATTATCTATTGCAGTTACAACAACCTTAATCTGATTCTTACCCTTCTTAAGTTCGATATTTTCTGATGCCATACCGCTTACAACTTCAAGGTTGTTAACAGTAATCTTCGCATCATTGGCAGTTGGGATAAGGTTAATGTATGATGTTGATTCATCTACATTAATTTCATATGCCGTCTTATCCGGATCAAATGCCGGTGACAATGCAAAGTTCTGTTTAACTGCCAAGTCGATAAGTTTAGGGTCAAGGTCAGGTTGTTGACGATTGATTACCAATGTATAATACTCTTTATTTTCCTGAGCATTCGATAGTTCAATCGTGAATATGTTATCACCGTATTCAATAGGTTCAAAGATATTATTCCATGTACCGCTTGATATTACTCTGCCGTTTACTCTAATCGTTAGATTATCTTCATCCGATGGGTCATTTGATATAGCAGTTACCTTAATATCTGCCTTTTCAAATGTACTTGGAACACTTGCATAATATGAATGTTCATCATTATCGAATGCAGGCGTTATAGCATAGTCATCAAAGTGTTGGTCTTTTAGTTCCAAACCTGTAATTTCAGGTATCGGAGTTTCAAACTTATTACGATATACCGAAACCGTATAAGTCTTTTCTGTACCGTTTACTGTTCTTACAATGAATGTTACTACCGTTTCGCCTACAGCAAGCGGTGACAATGAGAATGTATCTCCGCTGCTTATCACCTTAGAAGTTCCGCTTGATGTAACGGTTATATCCTTTATAGCATCCGGAGTTCTTGCAACCGGTATCAAATCAACATTTTCATGCTCATAAGTATAAGTCAAATGATAATTTGTTTCATCACTGTCAAATATAGGAGTGAGTATACCGCCTGCTGTGTACTTAATATCTATTAGGTCAGCATTATCATTTTCACTGCCTCTGTAAATATTAATTACATAAACCTTCTTAGTGTTATTCCATGTTCTATTACCTGCTTTTGCAGTATTGTTAGGAGCAGTTACCGTAATAACAATCTTATTGCTACCCTCTACAAGCTTAATATCGGTGTTTATCGTACCAACCGCATCAACGTCAATATCTAAGGCTTCGCTTCTTACCCAAATAGCAGACATTGTATTTTCGGATTTAGCGTTAATCTTAATTGAATCAACGTCATTTGCAACAGTAATCTTATATGATGTTACATTCTTATCAAATGTCGGCGTCATACTTTGACCACTTGCTGTCAGAGATGAAAGCAATGCGCTTGTATTCTTATCTATTGCTCTGTTTATTGTAATTGAGTAGTAACGACTGTTGCCGTTGCCATCGCTTACTTTGACAATAAACAAGTTATTACCCGCATCAAGCTTAACCGGCGTCGGCTGACCGGACAACATAGTTTCGGTTGTATTATTGGCTACATCATACAATGTTGCAGTCATATTACCGTCTGTACCCGTAACATTTGTATTCGGAATTACTGTGATTGCTTCTTCTGTTTCCGTATTAGTTACATTTGAATAGTAATTATAATCTACATCTGATGAGCTGTTCATCATTGTCAATGTATGATTTGCAAGAGATATACTTGATAAGAAGTTTTGCTTTGGATTGATATTAGCATTAGTATTCTTATAAAGTGTAATCTTATACTCTTTCATTACTACGCCGCTTGCCGATACATTGAATGCAACTTCGGTTGTTGATTTCTCAGTCAAACCGTCTTTGATTGTCACGCTTGTTCCCTTTGTGGTAGAACCGCCGTCAATCTTGTAAGCCACATCGCTTGCAGCACTGCTCGGTGTTGCTTCAATATTAATATCATTAATATTTTCACCTTCAACAATAAAGTAGTAATCCGTAATATCTCTGTCGAACATCGGAACTAAGCTGTAATACTTACCGCCGATAACGACTCTGATGTCGTCCAAAGTAGCGTCAGTATCAGGAATCTTACGATTTATTGTAACCGTATATGTCTTAGTTGTTATTCTGTCTTCAGATGTTACTTCAATCTTCAATATGTTGTTACCAACTGTCAAGTTATCAAATACAAAACTATTTCCGCTTGTGTGGTTGATAACCGGCTTTGAACCGTTGCTTGTAGATGTCATAAGCTTGATTGTAGCATTATTGCTTGCTGTAATCTTATCAAATGTCACCTGTGTAACAGCTGTATCTACATCGATTTCGTAGTTATGAACATCCTTATCGAATGTAGGTTTCATCACTACGCCGCTTTCAGGTTCAAGTTCGATAAGGTCTGCATCGCCTGACATTCTTGTTACGTGTACAATATATGTCTTGGTTATATCTGTTGCAACATCCTTTACAGTAACGGTTATATCTTGAGGATTATTCATCAAGTATGTCTTATTGGTAAACTGCTTTGTTGTTCCCGCATCAGGATTTTGTTCAGCAAGAGTACCAATCTTAACTGTCTTACCTTCGGCAAGAGTTGTTACTCTCATCATCGGTGTATATGTCGCATTATGCGGAATACCTATTTCAAAGCGGTTATTTTCACTGTTCCAAACAGCTGCAATAGGATTTGCATATTGACGAGTTGTATCTGTTACAAAGTCGCCGTTGTCAACATCCATGTAGATGCTTAGAATATCACCCGTTACACTAATCAACTTCAATACATAATCTCTGCTGATTGTATCATTACCGGCTGTCAAAGAAACATTAATATCAACATTTGTAGTTACAGACGATATAGTCGGCATAGTTATCGTTACCCAACCGGTAGACGAAACATCTGCTGCGCCATTTGTCTTTAATGTTGTTGTTGCTCTTGAATCGCTTGCCATAGCCTTAACAATCGGATTTGTACCCGATTCAACATATGCAACATATGTTCCGTCCGGCTGCAATGCGGCAGGCATATCATTTACCATGACATACTTAACGCTTGCGTCTATCGGCTTACGATAAATATGAAGTTCGTATTCCAATTCCTTAGATGTTTCACTTGTTACTTTTACATAGAATACGTTATCGCCATATTCAAGATTTACGTTTTGAGTAATTGTAACAAACGCATTACTCATCGGTTTTTTGTTTGAATCAAGAATTGTAACCATCGTCTTAGCACCATCATGATTATGATATGCCTTAGCGTAAATGTCTGCATTTGTCTTTTCTGATTCAACATTTACCGTATAAATACCCTGTTTCTTTTCATCATCTGTTGTAGGCTTATTTATCTTATAATTATCCTTATCAAAGTCAGGATCCAAGTCATAACCGATAACTTGTAAATCTGCAAGTCGGTTTTCATCGCTCGGGTCATGAACTTCTATATAATAAGTTTTTGTGTAGTGAGGAACTCTCAAGTAAATAGGTATTCTGAAGTATTCCGAAGTTGTTCCGTCTGTCTTCATACTGTTGACATACTGCTTAATATATTTACTCAAATCGTCGATTTGCTCACTGCCTGCGTCTGTAATCTTGATTCTTGTTTCATAATCATTAGGATTCCAGCCTTGTGTCTTCGCATAGTCAAGTAGTTTCTGATGTGTTTCATGTGCATTTGCATATACATCATACTCATGTAAATCATTTTCAGTCTTAATCGAATAAGTTGTAACCGTCTTTATAAATGATGAATTATAGAACGGTATCTTATTTGAATTGTCCTTCTTTGTGATATACAAATCATCAAGATATACGTCAACCGGAATATGCTTGATACGTAATGTATAATAG